>JAGVEJ010000054.1 GCA_020058225.1 Candidatus Zixiibacteriota bacterium
AGGATGATATTAAGAACCGCCTCTTCGGAATATTTCCTTTCCTCGGCTAAAGTGAAGGCCGTCGTCATATATGCTTCAGCGCCCATTGCTTCAAATGTTTTGAAGCGATATTCGGCCATATGATGATAAACGGTAATATGCCTTGAAAATTGCTCCATGGCTTTTTCGTATGTCCGGCGAGCTTTCACCATTTTCCCCTGCTGTTCGTAATACCGGGCACGAAGCAGAATATTCAAATGTGAGCTATCAGAGGCGAGCGACATTTCCGATAAAATTTTATCCGCCTGATGGAAATAATTCTGCTTAACCAGGGCATAAGCAATTTTCCCCATCAACCCAAAATCCTTGTTACCTTTTTCAATTGCTTTTGCATACAAATTCACCGCCGAATCGGTCAACCCTCTCAATGATTGATATTCTCCGGCAAGGTAGAGAGCAGAGGGGTTGTCATTTCTGCCGCCGGCCGCCTTATTATAAAGTTCCAACGATTTCGGAAAATCACCTATATGAAAATAATATTTGGCGGATGAAATTAGAACTAACGGATCATTGGGTAATTGAGAAAGCGCTTTGTTGATTGTTTCCCCTGCGGCCTTAAAATCACCATAATTGACCAGAGTCTCTATTTTTAGCGAAAGCGATTTGGCGTTTGCCCCTTCAGCCTTGATATATCTGTCAATCAAGGCAATGGCAAAATCATATCGGCCGGTGGAATTGGCCAATTCGGCACACGAGAATAAAGCCGGGACGAAACTGCCATGTTCGCTGAAAAGTCTTTCATAGGCATCAATTGCCTCAAAAACCAGCCCCTCATTTTGGTAATAAAGGGCCAAACCGTATTGGCCATAAGGTGAGCCGGGATTAATGGAATCAATGGCGGCAAACTCGGCTTTCGCTTGAGTCGCCTCCCCCTTCTGAAGAGCGGCATCACCCTTTTCGAATACTGCTTTATCATTAGACTTTTGACTGCTACAAGAGTTGATCAAGATCAGCGAAAGTAGTATGCTCAATTTTAAAAGTATTTTCATAATTTCCTCAATTTATTTTTTATACACTTTATCGACCGCAAAATAATAGACTTTCTAAGGTTTAGCAAATATTATGCTGAAAAACAATTTAAAGTTGTGTTAAACTTTATTTCCCGTATATTTAATAATAGATGGAGCAATTAAATTCGGTAGAACTGGTTAAAAGATATAGGCAAAAAATTGTAGTTGATTCGGTCTCTATTGCGGTTAACCCAGGGGAGGTCGTAGGCCTTTTGGGACCCAATGGAGCCGGCAAAACCACAACTTTCTACATGATTATCGGCTTCATAAGGCCCAATTTGGGGAAAGTCTATTTGGGGGATAGGGAAATAACAAATTTCCCCATGTATAAAAGGGCCGGGATGGGTGTCGGATATTTGGCCCAAGAGCCGTCTGTTTTTCGAAAACTGACCGTGGAAGATAATATTAGAGCCATATTGCAAATGAGAAGACTCTCCCGCAAGCAACAGGCCGAGAGATTGGAGCTTTTGCTGAAAGAGCTTGATATTGCCCATCTACGGAAAAGGACGGCATATTCCCTCTCGGGCGGAGAACGGAGGAGGGTAGAAATAACCAGAGCTTTGGTTACGGAGCCGAAATTTATACTTCTTGACGAACCATTTGCGGGCATAGATCCGATAGCGGTTGAGGATATTCAAAAAATCATATCCCGATTGACCAAACAGGGTTTGGGCGTATTGATTACCGACCATAATGTAAGGGAAACTCTTTCGATTTGCGATCGAGCTTATATTATGTGTGACGGAAAAATATTAAAATCCGGCACCGCCCAATTCTTGGCCGAAGACCCAGAAGCAAGAAAAATATATTTGGGAGAAAAATTTAAATTGAATTAATGTAAATTCTGAACAATCTTTTGGTTTATGCTGATAAAAACTCTTGAATGAATGGTATAAAATAAATAATAGAAATAATTGACCGATAAGGATAATAAAGGAGACACACTAGACCGTAACTGGCTCAATTCATTATAATACAACAGGTTAATTATGAAGCTCGGATTACAATTAAGACTCAAGCAAACCTTAGCGCCTCAGCTTATTCAATCGCTGAAGATGCTTCAAATGCCTATTTTAAAATTAGAGCAGACCCTTCGTCATGAATTATCGATCAACCCAATGCTGGAGGAACTGGAAAATCTCGAGGTTTCCGACCAGCAGGAACCCTCGGATGAAATCCAATTGCAGGAGGCTCCGGAGGTTATTGATCCTCGGTTGGATAAGGTTGACTGGGAGAATTATCTTGGGGATGACCATGATTATAAGGTAAGCAGTACCTATGAACCGGGGGAAGAGGGTTTTGAGCGTGTTCCGTTGGTCGAAAAAACATTATGCGATCATCTTTTTGAACAGTTATCTTATTTAAAGCTTTCTAATGAAGATCATCTAATCGGGGAATATATAATTGGCAATATTTCACCCAAGGGATATCTGGTTTGTTCGACCACGGAAATGTCCGAGGAATTAAAAGTCCCGCCGGAAAAAGTTGATACGTTAATAAGAATAATTCAAGGACTTGATCCGACTGGCGTGGGAGCGCATGATTTGAGAGAATCACTCTTGATACAACTTGAAGAAAAAGGATACAAGGATTCCATCGCCTATAGGGTTGTTGACCAATTTATCAATGTCCTTGATAAGAAATCGGCTTTGCAGATATCCCGTTCTTTGGGAGTGTCGATTGAAAAAATCCAGCAGGCGCTTGATTTGATCAAGACCCTATCGCCTACTCCCACTCATGGCCGATTTGAATCTTCGGCAACCCCCATCGTTCCGGATTTAATTGTGGACAGAATGGGCGATGATTATCTGGTCTATCATAACGACAAAAACTTCCCCTCGCTGAGAATAAATCCGGGGTACCGACAGCTTTTGCGTAAGGGGAGTACTGCGTCAAAGGATACCCGCAAATATGTCCGCGAAAAACTGGAACAGGCGCGCTGGCTATTAAATTCCATTAATCAGCGCCGGACTACTATGATTAGGGTAATGGATGCTATCGTAGAGGAACAAAAAGAGTTTTTTGAAAAGGGTGCGGCTTTTCTTAAACCTCTTATTATGGATGATATCGCCCGCAAGGTCAATATGAATGTTGCCACCATCAGCCGTGTTTCCAACGACAAATATGTTCAAACTCCACAAGGAGTCTATGAAATCAAGTATTTCTTTAACTCTGGAATCGCCAGTGAAGAAGGCGAGGATGTGTCGAAGAGACATGTCAAACTAAGGATAGAGGAAATCATTCATGCGGAAGATATTCTTCGCCCGCTTTCAGACCAGGAGATTTTCCAGAAACTTAAAGAAGAAAAAATCATGCTGGCGCGTCGGACCGTAACCAAATACCGCGAGGAGCTAAAAATCGCTCCGGCACGATTCAGAAAAAGAGTAGTATAGAAAGCCGTGCTTTTCGCAGTTGTATTATCAATTTTTGAGGTCAACAGATATAATCAGAACCCTATGGGGAATGTTAAAAACCCCCATCAAAGCGCGGTCGGTCCGCCACGGCGGATCTCCTGACCAAAATATTGCAATGATTCCGTAGGGAGGGACTCCCTACGGCGCAGGGTTTGGAGTTTTTTAACAAGGCCCTATGGGATGGGGTGAAACTCGATGGACCGAAATCTTGCTCTTGAAATTGTAAGAGTGACGGAGGCGGCCGCTCTGGCCAGCGCCGGCTGGGTTGGACGAGGTTCCGGCCATGATGCCGATAATGCCGCCGTAGCCGCAATGCGGCGCACACTGGACAGTATTTCCTTCAAGGGGCGTGTGGTAATCGGCGAAGGTGAAAGAGATGAGGCCCCGATGCTTTATATAGGGGAGGAAGTCGGAAATGCGAGAGACCCCGAAGTCGATATTGCTGTTGACCCGTTGGAATGCACCAATTCGGTCGCCTATGGACGCTCCAATGCTTTGGCGGTGATTGCTATTGCGCCCAAAGGGGATTTGCTTCATGCACCGGATACTTACATGGAAAAACTTGCGGTGGGGCCAAAAGCGGCATCAGCCATTGACCTGAAAAATTCGCCGGAGGAAAATATCGGCCGCGTGGCCGAGTGTCTGGGGTTTAAAATATCAAATCTAACTATCGTGATATTGGATAGAGAACGTCATTTTGATCTAATTGCACGGGTGCGTAAAACCGGCGCAAGAATTCATCTGATACCGGATGGCGATGTTTCCTCGGCTATAGCGGCCGCCTTGCCTGATAGTGGCGTCGATATGTTGATGGGTATCGGCGGCGCTCCCGAAGGCGTCTTGGCGGCGGCGGCTATTAGATGTATCGGGGGAGCTATGCAGGGACGTCTGGTACCACGAAACATGGAGGAAGTTGAACGAGCCAAAAGAATGGGGGTTGAAGATATCAACAAAATTTTTAATGTCGATGAACTGGCTTCCGGCAGTGGGATAATGTTTGCCGCCACCGGAGTAACTAACGGCGATTTGCTCGATGGGGTTATTTTTCGGCCGGGCGGAGCCATTACTCACTCGCTGGTATTACGCCAGAAATCCGGGACGCGAAGATTTATAAGAGCCGAGCATCATTTTGAAAGTGATCCGGCCTACTAATCGAACAAAAGAAAGGAGTTACAAGTGATGAAGATCGGGATAACAGCAAGGCATTTTGACCTGACTCCTCAGTTAAAACAAAGTATCGAAAAGGAACTAAATGGACTGACCCGATACTTTGAGAATATCATATCTTCAGAGGTAGTCCTTGATGTAGAAAAACATCGCCAATCGGCGGAAATAAAAATCAAGGTGTACAATGCCACTATTACCAGCAAGGCGGACTCCAATGATATGTACGCCTCAATAGAAAAGGCGGTCGATAAAGCCAAGACTCAGCTAAAAAAATACAAAGGGAAGCTAAAAGAGAAGCGCCCTGAAAAAATAGAAGCCACCGTGGAGAAGATTACCAAACCTCGCACCGATGACGAAGCGGTGGATGTGTAGGTAATTAGGAAATCTCTTTTTCTTTCTGCAAATATCAAAGCCCCCCGAGAAATCGGGGGCTTTTTGTGTTTTGCGGATTGAAATAGCCACATCTTTCATGTTACCTTCTGGACTTTTTTTGCCGAAGAATGTATATTATATAAAATATTATTTCATTTCCGGAGTTTTTGGACATGCGTAAAAATGCTATGGGCCGTTCGGTCGTTTTTATTTTCTTGATTGCCATCCTTCCCCTATCAATCTGTGCACAAGGCAAATCCGATGAAGTTATGGCAACTGAACTCTTGCAAACATATTTTGATTTACTTCTTTCGGGGAATTATGAACCTGCCAGGGACCTTTGGGAACCTGCCGCTCTTGCCCGCGCAGAACGTCTGGGAATCGGCTATGACAATATCCCAATAAAAGCGGACTGTGGCTCGCCGGTGACGTATGATTTCGACCGTGTAAAGGCCTTTCTTATGTCCGATATCTATTCCCGGCGGACCCTGGACAGTGGTGTAACGCAGATTGACATCCATATCAGGATAGGTGACGAGCTAATTAATCATTCCTATTTTGCCCGCAAAAACGGCGAATATTTCTGGCTGATTTCAGCGCAGGATTATTATGCCAAAGACTGGCCGGTGAAGGAATCCAAATATTTCCGATTTCACATAAATCCCAAGCGGGAGGTTTTCTATAACGATGTCGCCGCCAAATCGCTGGACAATTTTATCGAGAAAACCGCACAAAAAATTGCCATTCTTCCGGAACGATTGAGACTCTTGGCTGAGAAAAAAATCGACTATTATTTATGTAATGGTGAGGGTGAGGTGAGGCTGCTTTCCGGCTATGAAACCAAAGGGATTTATGATATGGGGACCGATGCCGTCATAAGCTCGATTTTCCCGCATTATCATGAAGTATCGCATCTATTGATAAATTTTAAACTCCAGAGCCTGCCGCTTTTTACGCTTCCATTCATTCAGGAAGGAATGGCGGTTTATCTTGGCGGACGCTGGCAGAGATCATCGGCGGTGATGCTTGATTTCGGAGAATATATACTCGATTACAATATTATTGAAATCGATTCTGTTTTAGGCGATAAATCTGATGCCAATTCCATTACGGCCGATATAAGTTATCCGGTTTCTGCCTGCCTTGCCGAATATTTTATTACAAAGCTGGGAACTGCTAAATATTTTGAACTTTATTCATCGCTCTCGGGCAACCATGCCTTTATTCAAGGCGCCTCTCCGGATAGTATCAAACATTTATTAACCCAATATACTACCCTAAATTGGGAACAGCTTAAGACCGATTTTTTGGGTTTTCTCAAGAGCCAGAAATCGCGGGGGGGATTGATTTTCCCGGGAGAAATAGCGACTAATAAGGAAATTATAAATGACAGCGGGCTAATTATTTCAACCTCAGATAAATGGCTGAAGATAGAATTGTTTGCCGCTCCCGATGAGAAAGCCGATTTCAATCTTCTTTTTGACATGGATTCGACTATGGCCGCAAAATTTTCCACCATATTTGTTGAGCAGTATAAAGAAACCCGCCCGTTTGAGGGATATCGCTATGGTATCAGAATGGACAAAAATGAAGTCGGGTTGTATGATTATTACACCAACCAATTGATGGCCAAGTACGTCCATGATTTTGACCCCGATACCAAGTACTATGATAGCGCCAACGCCAAATACTCGGCGTACTTTGATATAACTCTGCTGAACGGAAATCTGCCAAAAGTCGGGGATTATAAGATAATCCGGTGATATTCTCCCAATAACCTTTTGAGAAAGCTCCATTAATAAGAAAAAGCATATTCTTGGGCATTAGGACATCGGAATTGTCATGCTGGACTCGATCCAGCATCCAGAAATCAGCCGCATAAGTGTTCGCCAAAGCCAAATCCGGTCCGTCAAGAGCCGGAGCCCGACGGCCGAAGCAAGCCCTTAGGATTGACACCGCATCCCAAATTTTGATTCTCACCAATTATTCCGGGTAGAAAAAGTAGGTCGAGCCCCTTGTGGGCTCGACACAATATCTCCGATTTATGCTTTGCCGGCGGAATCAAACAACTTCATTTTTCCAATAATGACTTTCTTCACAGCCTCGCGAGCCGGTCCAAGCACCTTGCGCGGATCAAATTCTTCGGGTTTATTGGCTAAAACCTCACGCACGGCGCCTACCCAAGCCAGACGGAGATCCGTGTCTATATTTATTTTGTTTATGCCAAGAGAGATGGCTTTGATATAAGCTTCATCAGGGACACCCTTTGCGCCGGGAAGCTTGGCTCCATATTTCTGCGCCTTCTCGAGCAAATCCTGACCGACGCCGCTGGCGCCATGTAGAACAAGCGGTATTCCGATGCGCTTCTTTATATCACCGATTCTATCAAAAGCCAGCTTTGCTTCGCCTTTGAATTTATAGGCGCCATGACTGGTTCCCACAGCCACTGCCAAAGCATCACATCCCGACTCTTTGACAAATTGCTCAGCCTGCTTGGGATCCGTCAAAATTGCATCTTTTTCTGAAACAGAGACATTGTCTTCAATTCCCCCCAGCCGCCCCAATTCCGCTTCAACCGCAATATTTTTGGGATGTGCCATTTTGACCACTTCTCTGGTGATTCTTATATTTTCCTCAAATGGATGATGTGAGGCATCAATCATCACCGAAGTAAATCCGCCGTTAATGCATTTCTCGGCGTCTTCTATGGTAGCGCCATGGTCAAGATGCAGGGCAACCGGCGCAGATATTTTTCCTGAACCGGTGCGGACAATATTTACAAGATAATCAAGCCCGGCATATTTTATTGCCGATGTTGATGCCGCTAAAATAATAGGGGACTTCATTTCGTCGGCGGCTTCAAGAGCCGCTTGTACAAATTCCAAGTTGTTAACATTAAACTGACCAATGGCATATTTTTGCGCATTGGCCGGTTTATACATTTCTATTAATGAGACTAAGGGCATTTCCCAGCTCCTTTCTTTATATTTTCACTTTATTTCCCAATAGTATTTATGGTCTAATATACAATCGACCATTTTTCCGTTATAATGACTTTTAACTATTTCTTTTGTACTTCACCGGTCATAGGGACAAAACGCACCGGAATTATCGATTGTTTGACTACGCCCTCTTTTGTCTTGGTCATCAAATAAAGTTCTTGATTATATTCACCAACCGGAATAACCATTCGCCCGCCATCTTTGAGTTGGTCAATTAAGGGCTGAGGTATTTTGGGAGCGGCGGCGGTGACCATAATGGCATCAAAAGGCGCATGTTCTGGCCATCCTTTATATCCATCACCGGCTTTTACTTTGATATTGTTATAACCAAGGGAGTCAAGGAGATATTTGGCCCTATCGGCCAGCGGCGACACAATCTCTATTGTAAATACCGATTCCGCTATTTCTCCCAAAACTGCCGCCTGATAGCCGGATCCAGTGCCGATTTCCAGCACATTCGAAGCTGAATCTATTTTGAGCAGTTGAGTCATTATGGCGACAATATATGG
>JAGVEJ010000086.1 GCA_020058225.1 Candidatus Zixiibacteriota bacterium
GGATGGTTATTATAATAACCAGGATATCGCCAATAAACATGAAATACTGAATGTCCCAGAGATTGCCGCATTGGGCAAATTTCCGCTTTGGGGCGAGACAGTCATTGGTTTTTCCGGACTTCAATTATTTGACCAAAATCATAGCTGGGATTTATATGAAAACCCTAAAGTTTACAGTGATTCCCAGAAGTTTAATATGTCGCAATATGCTGTAAATCTCGATGTGGTAGCATTTCAGATAACTGCCGCCAAAGGATTCATGGAGGACAAGCTCTCCGCCGGTATCGGATTATCATTGCTTCGCGGCGACATGATCTTCAATAATTTGGTTCTAAGAAATAACCCCATGCCCTCCCCAGTAAGCGATCGTCCCTATGAAAAAATTCCTGAGCTGTTTCGCGTCGATGGTAATGGATGGGGCTTTGGCTATCGACTTGGACTGCTTTATGATGTAACCGACAAAATCTCTGCCGCCTTTACCTATGCCGGGCATTCATCAATTGATATCAGCGGCGAAACCGAATTCAAGTTCTATATGGGGAAGAATGATTATTTAAAATATCAAGAAACCACTATTGAAGAGCGTGAAAAAAATCTTTTTCTCGAAGGCGAAGTGGTGGGACTTAATTCCGAATTTGAGACCACGCTTGACCTTCCCTCTTCACTTGCCGGTGGGTTGGCATTTAACATTACCGATAAGTTAACCCTGGATGTTGATGCGGAAATGACCTTCTGGTCTAAATTCAAAGGTTTTGATTTCAAATTCAAAAACTTTAGCGGCCTAAAAGATCCCGATTTTCATTATGCCAATGATTCGCTGTATATCACCGATTTATCCATTCCCGTGGTTTGGGATAATACAACCAAACTGATGTTTGGCGCCGATTATAAGATTTCGCCGGCCATTAGTGTACGCGGCGGCTTCTCCTCTGATCAATCTCCGGTGAATGATGCGACCTTCATCCCGCAATTTATCGATCTCGGGAACAAAATGAGTTATAGCCTCGGCTTCGGGTGGACCAAAGAAATCTGGCAAATTGATTTTTCCACAACCTATACGATGCATAAAGACCTGAATATTTCTGAGATTAGTTTTGATGACAACCATCTCATGGAAAACCTTCCTGCCGATTATCGCGCCGACAATTATCAAACCATTCTTGGAATTTCATACAAGTTTTAGGAGGACCTGAATATGTTGAAAAAAATATCATTGCTTTTTGCGGTCCTTATAATAATGAGTTTATTGTATAGTTGTAGCGACCGCGGTATAACTTCTAAAACCGAAACCTATCCATCTGGTTTGATTTATAATAATCAGCATCTTTTTTCTGTGCAGTTGGGAAATTCAATGTTTGAATCAATAAAGCAAGTCCCTTTGGTGCGCTTTGAGGTTTACACCCCCGATTCTACCATATCAGGATATGGGCTAAAAGGCCTAGGGGCGCCATTACCGGTATTGTATCTTCTCTCGCCTTTCAAGGAAGATGAATTTTTCTACCTTAAGCATGGCCTGCAGGATGTTGCCGACAGGATGATTGCGGCAAAAGAAATAAATCCAATGATTATTGTCTGTGTTAATGGCTCTAATGGTTATGGCAGTTCATTTTACGGGAATAGCGAGGCCGGAGGCAAATATGCCGAGTTGATCGGATTGAAAACCGGTGAAGCCAAACTTGGAAATCCCATGACTCTGATTGATTACGTTGATGCCGCTTACAATACCCTTGAAAATAGGGAAACCCGCGCTATCGGCGGTATAGAAATTGGCGGGTATGGCGCTATGCGGATCGCCATGGAATATAGCGAGAACTTCTCCTCAGTATCGGCCATATCATCTCCCCTTGATTTTAATGGCGCTTCCGGTAATGGCGGATTTGTTCCGCAATTCCTTCAGGTTATTAATGAATTAGATACTACCTATCATAAAATGGACACCTCGGCCGCACATCCGCTTCAGTCATTATTCTTTGCGGCCTCAACCAGTTTCTCTCCTCATGACACCGGTATGGTGGATGGAACAGGCGGAAGCGATGGAAAAATCTCCGATTTGACAACATATTTTCATCCATACTTTACCATCGAATTTCATCTTCCCTTTGACAGCACAGGCGCCACCTATGAACCGATTTGGAATCTCTGGCTGCAGAATAACCCGGAGAATATTTTGGCCAAATATCCTACCAGTCTGGATTCAACGGCAATACTCATGATGGCAACTTCTGATGCTTCATTTGGATTCTATCAGCAAACAGTTGATTTTCATAATCATCTGACAAGCCAAAATATATCACATCAGTATCTAACCTTTGGCGGCTATCCGGGCTATTCGGCAACCGGCCACAAATTTGTTTATGATTTATTGCCCAAGATTTTGAAATTCCACTCCGACAATTTCGTCATGCCTTAATAGTTGGAATAATAATCAAGATAAAGCCGGGAGGCGGAAACCTGCCGGCTTTTTAATTTGTTGGATTAAAACATGACCCAGGAAAAGCACTTTGACTTAATCTCAATCGGAGCGCATCCCGACGATATTGAAGTTGGTACCGGCGGCATCCTGATAGCGCTGAATAAATTGGGATACAAAACCGGAGTTGTTTATTTGACCGCCGGAGAGATGGGAACCGGGGGCACACCTGAAATTAGAGCCGAAGAAGCAATAAATGCCGCCAAAGTTATCGGCTCTGATTTAATTTATACCTATAATTGGGGTGATACCCGTCTTTTTGATGATTACGATAAACGAATCGAATTAGCCGGCCTCATCAGGAAATGCCGACCGGCAATTATTCTGGCCCCCTTTCCGCATGTTGGTCATGGGAAACGACAATCGCATCCCGACCACGTGGCCGCCGGACAAATTGTTATTAATGCTTCCAATTTTGCCGCACTTAAGAAAATGCCTATCGAGGGCGAACCGCATCAGGTCAAACAAATTTTCCACTATTTCCTTCCTCCCGGAATTGCGCCAAGTCTTGTTGTCGATATCACTGACCACTTCGACCAATGGATTGAGGCCTTAAAATGCCATCGCTCCCAATTTCTTAATCCTGAAAAATCGCGCGATTATATCTGGCAATTGGAATCAATGGCACGGGCTTTTGGGATTCAGGCCGGATGCAAATACGGTCAGGGATTATATCATTTTGAGCCGGTCAGGGTGGCCAATCTATTCGATTTGGCAAAATAGCTTCATCGACTAAATCGGTTCAAAATTGTGAACCAAAAGTGATTGCTTTTCTTCCGTAACAAATATAAGTTATTGCATTGCCAACACTCAAATTATTAAAGGAGTTACTATGTTCACTACTATTGATGCTTTCCTGCAAGCATGGAAAGACCATTCTGACGGCACCAGAAGAATTCTTTCAGCATTAACAGATCAATCTCTATCCCAAAAAGTCGGCCCCGATGATAGAACCCTCGGCCGGATGGCATGGCATATTGCAACGGCTATTCCGGAAATGTGTGAAAGAACCGGCCTCAAACTTGACGGTCCCCGACCTGATGCGCCTTTGGCAAAAACGGCGAAAGAAATACTGAACGGATATGATATCCTTGCCAATTCTTTGGCTGAACAGGCCAAGAAAAATTGGAATGACTCCACTTTGCAAATCGTTGATGATATGTACGGATTCAAGTGGGCGAGAGGATTGACTCTTCGGATATTGATCGACCATGAAATACACCATCGCGGCCAGATGACAGTTCTAATGCGTCAGGCTGGATTGAAAGTGCCTGGAGTTTTTGGACCATCGCGAGAAGAATGGACAAATTCAGGGATGCCAGTGCCGGAAATTTAATTTATATTATTTTCAATTTTGATAGCTACTATAACATTCCAATTCGTGATGCCATAAAAAAAGGGGCCGCTAAAGGCGGCCCCATCATTAATCAGGCAATCGATACATTAAAGGATAGCATCATCAGAGGTGCAAACTAAGAGACCGCCATCATTGATGGTCCAAACATCGTTTGTGGCATCATCATCAAGTGAGGTGGCGGTGGCCGTAACCAACAGGGCGGTTGAAGTGGCTGTGGTTATAACATAATTATACATGGCATTTCTTTGGATTTCAACGCCAATCGTAGCAAAAGCATTCCAGAGTGCGGCCGTGGAGTCGGCGGTAGTGCCCTGGCCCCAATAGATATTATTCTGCTGGCGATAGGTTCTCTCCATGGTGTAAATCTGTTTCAAGATACCCTTGGCTTCCGACTGCTTGGACTTGGTAGTGGCCGCCATAAAACGAGGAATGGCCAATGCGGCCAAAATGCCAATGATCACAACCACGATCATCAACTCGATAAGGGTGAAACCCTTCTGGCGATTATGGAACTTGGAAAACATCATTACCTCCTATAGGTTTGTTGTTGGTTTTCCGTTTATATCTCTCCGGTTATAGTGCAAATCCTCTGCCATGGGTAATCAAACTGAAATTTTATCCAGTATGGGAAATGTAAGTTTCTGCCCTGCATACCATAGATATTAGATATTTATCCTTCTATATGGTTTTCTGCCAATAGGTTTGGTCATTAGCCAATAGCGGGTATCTTGGTTTTTTGCGATTCTTTTGCATTTTGCAATTATTAAAGCGCTTTTTTAATCTATTCATTTTGATTAGATGCTAATTGAATGCCAGAATTTTTTCAACAAGCCCAAAGAGCATGTTGAAGAAGCCCATTTATTGTGGGATATAGTTATAGTGACCCGCCGCGACGGGTCGATATTTAATTCATGCGGTTGGAACACCAGAAAAGACACGCCGCGGCGTGTCACTATTGCATCTTATAATTGAGAGTCATCGGATAGGCAGACCAGCGCACCGGTATTATCTATTTGCCAAGTATCAACAGCGACATCATCATCGAGAATTCCCGATGTCGCTGTAGCCGTAAAGCTGGTGGCATTTCCCGCAATTGTGTAGGTATATCTGGCATTAGGCATAATCTCTATCCAAATTATACGAAAAGCCTGAGGCGTTGCGGCACTTGCCGGTCCGGCCGGCAGATAATAACCCACCCCCTGCTGGCGATAGGCACGTTCGTTGGTATATATCTGTTTTAATATTAATTGCGCTTCCGTCTGTTTGTTTCTTGTTACCGCATTGAAATATCGAGGAATGGCAATTGTGGCCAATATCCCGATAATAGCAACAACTATCATTAATTCTATCAAAGTAAAACCGAATGTATTTCTAATTTTTGTCATCGTGCACCTCATGGGCCAATGGTTTGCATTTATAAATCTGCCATAATGCAAACGGCATTCCCACGGCCGCATTTCTCGCTTTTGAACAAAATATTTCAAAAACTGCTCCAAAATAGTCCGAATTGTTTAATTGTTGAATCAATGGACTTTAAACAATTTCTCAATCTTTCTTAAATTTATCAATCAATTTATATTTTTCCAGCTTTCTATATAATGTAGAACTATCTATTCCAAGAATCTGTGCCGCTTTTGATTTTTTCCCCTGTGCCTGATTCATAATATAGTATATGTAGGCTTTCTCAATCGATTCGAGAGTTGGGGTTTCAGGGGATTCACTTGATACAATCGAAGTTGGCTTATTTTCCATTACTTTGGCAGGGAAATCATCCTTTTCAATAACCTCCCTGCGTGAAAGCAGAACCGCCCGCTCAATGCAGTTTTCAAGCTCCCGCACATTTCCCGGCCAATGATAATGATTCAAGGCTGACAAAGCCTCCTGACTGACTGACTTCAGAGAAATTTCATTCCGCTGGCAGTACTTGGCCAAAAAATGTTTAACAAGAATAGGGATATCTTCAAATCTTTCCCTCAGCGGCGGGATATATATCGGTATCACGTTCAGTCGATAAAACAGATCGGAGCGGAATTTTAAGGCTTTGACTTCTTCCTCAAGATCAGCATTGGTTGCCGCAATTAGACGAACATCGACTTCGATCGGCTTGGTATCGCCAATAGCGGTAAAAGTCTTATCCTCAATAACACGCAACAGCTTCATTTGTATGATTAGCGAAGTATTTCCAATTTCATCAAGGAAAATGGTTCCGCCATCGGCTACCTTAAATAGACCATCCTTATCCTTAATGGCGCCGGTGAAAGAACCCTTCTTATAGCCGAAAAGCTCGGACTCAAGCAAAGTCTCCGGTAAGGCGGCGCAATTTATTGTGACAAATGGCCCCGAGGCCCTGTCCGATGATGAATGAATGGCGCAGGCGATAAGGTCTTTCCCAGTACCGGATTCTCCACGAATCAGTATCGTGGAGTCGGTATTTGATATCCGTTGGGCTAATTTTTTAAGCTCAATTATTGACTCGGATTGACCAATAAAATTATCCAGCGAGAAATCATGCTGAAGCTGTTTCTTGAGAATTTCATTCTCTTTCCTCAGCTTTTTACGACTGACCGATTTCTCAATGACAAGCTTGATTTCATCAACTTTAAACGGTTTGGTAATATAATCCACAGCTCCTTGTTTCATGGCCTCAATGGCCGTATCCACCCCTGCAAAAGCGGTCATGACAATAAAATCCTGCTCCGGACGACGCCCTTTGACCTCTTTCAATAGCTCCAGCCCACTCATTTTAGGCATCATCATATCGGCAATTACCAAATCATAACCTGTTGAGACTGTTTTCTTCACAGCTTCCTCCCCCGTGCAAGCAGTCTCAACATCATACCCTTCCCTGGTAAGCATTATCTCCATGAACTCGCACATCGATTTTTCGTCATCAACAACCAGTATTTTACCGGACATCTCAGCTTCCCTTTTTAGCAGTAATGCAAATTGCAATATGTCATAATTTTATTCGGCATAAAAATCCCCGCCTGAATTACAGAATCCGATTTTGTTCAGATATTGGACAGCCGATTTTTCTTGTCTTGTCAATAAAAGACCATCATATTAAATGCGTATCAATATAAAAAAACCGGGGAATTTATATGCTTAGAAGATTGGATAGCGCCCTTAGTCAGTATGTTCGACCGGGTTCATTCCCTTTAGCCATCAGAATGGTCAAGGAGGATGAACCGCTATCTCAGCGAACCAAAAGGCCACAAAGGGATCTAAAGATTCAGGTCGCCGTATGCCAAACCTTTTCTATGGCCCGCCGTTATGGGTGGCAAGTGGCAGTCGGCAAGGAAGATATTAACTGCCCGCTGGCATTAACTGCCTTTGGATTTAATAAGGAAATAGAAACTTTCTCCTGCGGCGAGATGTGCGCCGGCATGTTTACCGAAACAAAACTGGCCGGAGCGCGCACCGAGCTGGAAGTGCCAAAATTCTCATTCAATCAGTATAAATATATTCTGTCGGCTCCTATTTCAAAGGCCGACTATGTTCCGCATCTTTATCTAATCTATGGCAACCCCGCCCAAATCATGAGGCTCTTAACAGCAGTCCTCTACAAAGACGGCGGCTATTTGACCAGCAAATTCTCGGGACGTCTGGATTGCGCCGATATTTGTATCGAAACAATCAAAACCGGAATGTCACAAATTATCATCCCTTGCTATGGCGACAGAGTTTTTGGACAAACTCAGGATGATGAAATGGCTATTACAATTCCGGCAGGCAAAGAAGAAGAAATAATCGCCGGTCTGGAAGGAACGCATAGGGGCGGTATTCGATACCCAATGCCAACCTTTTTGCGATATACCCCGCAATACCCTGAGCATTATTACAAACTTTTTTCAGCATGGGATAAGAAATAGACTGGAATATGAAAGAAAGATTATCCCATCGCGAGCGAATTGAAACCATCATCAACGGGGGAATTCCCGACCATCCAGCGATTTCAATTTGGCGGCATTTTTATCATCTGGAGTCCAAGGCCGAAGGTTTGGCTCGGGCAATGATTGATTTCCAAAATAATTACAATTGGGACTTTATGAAAATCAATCCCCGCGCAAGCTATCATGTGGAGGATTGGGGAAATAAACTTGAATGGTCAAATAATGAATTCCAGAAACATAGGAAAACCTATTTTTCGATACAAAAAATCGAAGATTGGGAGAAAATAGAACCTCTTTCATTTAAAGCACCGGTTTTATCCGAACATCTAAAGGCAATCAGTCTGATTAGAAAACAATTTGACAGAAATCTGCCTATTATGATGACAGTCTTCAATCCGATTTCCATAGCCGCCGATCTGTTGCCTCATGCAAAAATTCTTCTCGAACATCTGCACATAAACCCCAAAAGAGTCCTTCAAGCAATGGAAAATATCACGCAGACATTTGAAAAATATGTTATTGAATGCTTCAATGCCGGCGCTGATGGTATCTTTTTCGCCACCACAGAATTTGCTTCCAATGATATGATGCCATACAGTCAATATGCGGAATTCGCACGACCTTATGATTTGCGAATACTCAAAGCGGCCAATAGCGGCATGAATATTCTTCATGTCTGCGGAAGTAATAATTTCCTAAATGAATTATCCGATTATCCCGTAAAATTTCTTAATTGGGATTCCAGTGACCCAACCAATATAAATCTTGATAAGGCCTTGAAAATATTTCACGATAAAACCATTATTGGCGGTATTGATCATAACGGATGGCTGATTCATTCAACACCGCAAGAAATATCATCACAAATGTCATATCTTGCAGAGCAATATTCAAATCAAAAGATAATTTTCGGCCCAGGTTGCGCCATCGACCCAAAAGTAGCCACCGAAAATTTGGCGGCCTTAAAAAGTCGCATCGCTTAATTTTCCTGAAACGAAAGCAGTGGCGTATGGGGTAACCCTCATTCAGGGAGTGTTGAAAAAGTCTCAAGCCCTGCGCCGTAGGGAGTCTCTCCCTACGGAATTCCGTCAGGAAGGGATTCCTGACGGCGCATTTGTAGGCTTTTTCAACACTCCCTTCAGGATAATATTCTATTGTGATATCCCTAACGCTTCTTTACAGCCCTCGACCGAAATGCGCCGGCAGTCCACTGCGGCGGACGACGCCGCGATGAGAGCCATACCTATATGTTTAATATATTTCTGAAACACAACACTATAATGCCTCCCTGCTTTCCCTGAACCAAACGAGCCATTCCTTTGGCGTATCGAAGTCTTGTCCGGTTTCTTGCCTTAAAATTTTAATGGCTTTCTCTTTTTCCGAATCCGAGGCAACCCATAACATCTGCACAAGATTCTCCACTATGATTTTCTTCCTATCGGCGGCAAGATACTCGCGATAAATATCGGCGCGGTCTTGAGGCAATATAGTTGTATCAAACCATGGTTCCATCCCCGCCGCTAAAGCAGTCAAATATTCATACCAGTTGGTAAACCGTCCCTGTGATTTCTCCATCCTCTCCAGAATTCTTCGCCAGAGAACCATCGAGCGAATATCCTCGACAATATCCAACTTCGCCGATAAATGCCAACCTTTCCATTTGTTAATTATGCTGTCTAACTCAATTACATCATCAGTATGGAAAGTGTCAATTTCTCTGCCGGAAATCATGGTTAGGTACCTTAGGGATTGTTCCAGAAATGATCTATAGAAATCATCGCTCATGGATAGGGGATTATCAAGATTCTGAATTATTATATTGATAATATTTTCGGATTTAGCAAAAGTAAGCGGGCGCTCCTTAAAATTAGTATCAAAATGGATAATCCAACTATCAAAGTCCAATCTGGCTCTGGCTAAGGAATCATACACCGGTATCCCTTTTATTTTATTTTCCTCGATAACATAGGTCGAACAGGGCGCCCAGTACCCCTTCAATTCACGGTTGTACATCGTGACTGGCGACTGGCCAATTGTATAAACTCCACCTTTGTCTGCAAAATACTCATTTAGATATCCGGCGAGAAAACGTCCCTCAGCCGACAACTGCCCGGCATATTTGATGGACGGCCTTTTATTCAGATGGGCGGCACCATAGAATATAAGCGCTTTAGCATCAGGATTACTCTCAAGTAATTTTATAATCTGTTGTGATGAATACTTGTCTTTTTCAAAAATGAAAAAACTATCCCTTTTGGGCGCCGACCAATTGCTTAAATCAACAACCCTTTCGGGGCCAAATATGTCAAAATACACTTTCTCTTTATTATTGGCTAAATTTATGCTGTCGATTATTTTTCTGAATTCTCCCAAATCGGCAGAATATTCTATGGTCGAAATTGTAAATTGCGGGGATGATAAATGATTGGGATGAATAATATCCAATGAATTGCCCGTAATAAAATAGTGTTTGAGATTCTGAATTTCAACCGAATCTCTTTCTATTATTAAAATAAGCCTTTTGGGTATATCCTTACTCTCTATATCCCCCTCTTCAACCGCCTTCAGCCAATAATTCAAAAAGGATACTACCCTCTGCATATAAACATGACAACCATGCTCCCCATCAGCCAGCATTATAATTCTATTACTGCCAAGCTTTTCAAGAATAAATTGATTTATATCATATCTGCGATTATTTAGGATTCTCTCTTTCAGCTGATCTGAATCGGCGTCTCTGCCGCAATTTATCATGGTTATGAGAATCACAAATAGGATAAAAATTAATAAGAAATATCCATTAGTCGAAATTATACGAGTTCCGAATTTCATATCTTCTCTTTCGGCATCGGCATTCAATTGGTCAATTATAATTATATTCTCCTGCATTTCTCATATCAATTTGAATACTAAATGGAATATTGAAATTGACAACAATTGAACGCAAAGATTTATTCAAATAATTATGATAACTCTGGTTTATACTATCCTTTGCCTTATTTGGGGATCAACATGGCTGGCCATTAAAATCGGCCTTGAGGATTCCCCACCTCTTTGGTCGGCCGGTTTGCGATTTGCTATTGCATCGCTAATACTTCTGCCCATAACTTATTTCCGCAAAGCGCAATACCCAACGAAAATCAATGAATATACAAGAATTGCCGTTCCCGGGGTATTCATGTATGCGGCCAGTTATATATTGGTCTATATTGCCGAGAGATTCATCAACTCTTCACTTACAGCAGTACTATTTTCCAGTTTCCCCTTTATGGTAGCCGGGTTTTCATTTTACATGCTGAAAAAAGAACGACTTAAAATCATGGGATGGCTGGGTCTCGTAATAGGCTTTCTTGGCATTTTGGTTATTTTTTATGATTCACTGCTAAAATCAGAATTTATTCTTTTGGGAACCATACTGACAATAATCGCCACGGCCGCATCAGCCTTCGGAACCGTCTATATCAGAGCATACCTGAAGGAATATGATATTGGCATAATGGCATCAATTCAAATGGTCGTTGGCGCCGCTATTATAATCCTGTTAGCTCTAATTTTTGAGCCATTAAGCGCATTTAAAATA
>JAGVEJ010000036.1 GCA_020058225.1 Candidatus Zixiibacteriota bacterium
GATATGAATTGCATTTACCAAAAAAGGACAAATCAAAAAAATAAAAAACGAACCCATTTTATCTAACATATTGATATACAAGCAGATAGCCATTTTCAAAATGGGTTCGTTTTTTTGCGGGAACCAACGGCGCAAAAAATAAAAAAGGCGGGTGTAAATTCCCGCCCTATTTAATGCAAGTTTATTTCTGAAATCTAATTGGCGACCTTTTCGGCCTTCTCATCCAAAGCAGATTTGTCTTTGAATAGGAAAAGCAGTTTTTCCTCATCGGCGCTGATATTCAGATTGCAATCGCCGGCATATTGGCCGCGGAGAAGCTCCTCGGCAAGCGGGTCTTCCAGATATTTCTGAATTGCCCGTCTCAGGGGTCTTGCACCGAGCATCGGCTCGAATCCTCTTCCGGCAAGAAATTCTCGTCCCTTTTCGGTTAATGTAAAGCTGATGCCCTTTTCGGCAAGGCGCTTGGCAACATCGGCGACGAGTATGTCAACAATGCTTTTAATATGATCAATATCCAGTGAATGGAAAATGACAGCTTCATCAATGCGATTTAAGAGCTCCGGATTAAAAAGTTTTTTCAATTCCTCGGTGACTTTTTTCTTTATCGATTCATAAGAACCATCTTCATGCTCGCCGTCAAATCCAACCGTCTTTCCATCTTTGATTCTTCTAGTTCCAATATTGGAAGTCATAATGACAACGGTATTACGGAAATCAATCCGGCGTCCAAATGAATCGGTAAGAGAACCATCATCCATAAGCTGAAGCAGAATATTGAAAACATCGGGATGAGCCTTCTCTATCTCATCGAGGAGAACAACCGAATATGGTCTGCGTCGCACCTTTTCAGTTAACTGGCCGCCTTCTTCATATCCAACATATCCCGGAGGCGCTCCGATTAGACGCGAGACGGCGAATTTCTCCATATATTCGGACATATCGATTCTAATGAGAGATTCAGTATCCTCAAATAGAAATTCGGCAAGGGCGCGAGCCAATTCAGTTTTTCCAACTCCGGTTGGACCCAGAAATATGAAGGATCCGATGGGTCGGCGCGGGTCGCCTAATCCGGCACGGGCCCTGCGAATGGAGCGAGCAACAGTTGCTATGGCTTCGCTCTGACCAATGATTTTCTTCTTCAATTCTTCTTCCATACGGAGCAGGCGACGGGATTCTTTTTCTTCCAGCCTGAAAAGAGGGATACCGGTAATCTTGGAGACTACTAGAGCAATATCATCTTCGCGGAGGACTACCCGCTGTTTATCCCTTTGCTCTTCCCATTGCTTTTTTAATGCCTCAAGTTTTTCCTTCTTGAATTTTAGCTCATCGCGAAGCTGAGCCGCTTTTTCGAAAGCCTGATTTTTGACAGCCTTTTCCTTTTCTTCTTGAAGAGAAGAAATATCGTTTTCAATTGAGGAAAATTCCTGCGGTTTGGCAAAAGAGGCTAAGTGCGCCCGGCTTCCGGCTTCGTCAATTATATCCAGGGCCTTATCGGGTTGAAATTTCCCGGTTATATATCGATTGGAAAGCTTGACCGCTTCCTCAACAGCTTCGTCAGAAATGACAATTTTATGGTGTTCTTCATATTTGGATCTCAGCCCTTTTAAGATTTTAACCGTATTTTCGGTTGAGGGGGCCTCCACCATGACAGTCTGGAAGCGACGCTCAAGCGCGCCGTCCTTTTCTATATATTTGCGGTATTCGTTAAGGGTTGTGGCGCCAATGCACTGAAGTTCTCCGCGCGAAAGAGCAGGTTTGAAGATATTGCTCGCATCCAAAGACCCCTCGGCTCCGCCGGCTCCAACAATAGTATGCAGTTCATCGATAAAAATGATAACATCTTTAGAGTTGATTATTTCCGTCATGACCGCCTTAAGGCGTTCCTCAAACTGGCCGCGGTATTTTGTACCTGCAACCAATGATGCCATATCGAGAGTTACAATCCGTTTATTTTCCAGAGTATGTGGCACTTTTCCTTCAATGATTCTCTGAGCCAATCCTTCCGCTATAGCTGTTTTGCCGACACCGGGTTCGCCGATAAGCACCGGATTATTCTTTTTTCTTCTGGATAGGATTTGGCTGACACGTTCTATTTCATCTTCGCGCCCGATGACGGGATCAAGTCTGCCTCTACGGGCAAGTTCAGTCAAGTCGCGGCCAAAATGATCCAGCGCTGGAGTTTTAGATTTTTTCCGTTTTCTTTTAAAAGCGGATGGCTTCCCGGTCTGGACATTTTTGAGTTCTTCATATACTTCCTTGTAATCAATTTCATACATGGAGAGAACCTGAGCGGCCACACCCTCTTCATCCTTTAGAAGAGCCAGCAAAATATGCTCCGTATCAATATCTTTCGATTTAAGCGCCCTTGCTTCCTGTCCGGAAACCTCGAGAGTTTTCTTCGCTCTGGCAGTAAGAGGCAGATTCCCCATGGTCATGGTTCCGCCCGCAGGTTGCACCACTTCTTCTATGGATGCTTTTAAGTCCTGCAGTTCCAATCCAAGGTTATTTATAACTTCTACCGCTTTTCCTTCACCGAGACGAATCAATCCCAGAAGAAGGTGTTCGGTTCCGATATAATCATGTCTCAGTCTGGCGGCTTCATCACGGGCATATTCAATTGCCTTGCGTGCCAATTCGGTAAACATCTCGTTCATCTTGTTCCACCATTCTATTCCAAAGTAGTTTTTTTCGCCTTATCGTTTATTTTAATTTTTCTCTAACCATTTTAGCTCTAACAAAATCCCGCTTGTCTTGGTTCATTTCTTTGGCAAAATATTTTTGTAAGTGAGCCGGTTGAGAAAGTAAAAGTATCTGATTAATTAATGAAATCTCCAAGAAATCAATAATTCCCATTGCCGTGCCCAGTCTTAATGCCGATAGAAGGTTCATAATTTCTTCCGAGGTCAGGACCCGGGCATGTTTCAATATTCCATAAGCTCGCCAGATTTTATCCACGATCTGGTCGGGAGCTTCCTTGAGAAGCCTATCTCTGGCTTGGGCCTCATCATCTATTATGGAACGGGAGACAGTCGTAATTAATTCAAGGATTTCTTTTTCTGAGACTCCCAAAGTGGTCTGGTTTGAAATTTGAAAGAGGTTGCCGAGCACATCGGTTCCCTCGCCATAAAATCCGCGAACCATCACACCCATTTTTGATATTTTTGAAATAACTCTTTCAATATCTTTGGTAATTACAAGGCCGGGGAGATGAATTAATACAGAAGCTCTCATCCCGGTGCCGACATTTGTAGGGCAGGCCGTCAAAAATCCGAAATCGGGATCATAGTCAAAATGAAGATACTTGCCTATTTCACTGTCATATTCACTGGCATTATTAAAGGCTTCTTCCGGATTGAGTCCTGGAGTAAGCGCTTGGATTCGGAAGTGGTCTTCCTCGTTGACCATAATGGAGACCTGTTCATCCTCACTGATAAAAAGCGCCCGGGAATTGTCATCCTGCATAAAAGTGGGTGACATTAAGTGGCGTTCAATAAGGAAATCGCGGTCGATTTGACTCAATTCGGATGCTTTCAGGAATTTGCCCTTGCCCAGCCCTGCCGAATGAGAGCATGCCGATTCAAAATATCCGATCACCTTTTCCTTAACGGATGATTCGGCGGCGGATGGATAAGTGCATTCGGCGACATTGCGGGCGAGACGGACTCTGCTTGAAAGCACGACATTGCTTTCCGCTCCCGTTCCGGAAAGCCAGGAAGCCGGCGATTTAGCCATGGCTTCGAATAAATCTTCTATTTCTGCTCTATGTTGCAAGATGCGACTCTCTAATTACTTTAAGTTTATCTCGTAAATCGGCGGCTCGCTCAAAATCTTCAGCCTCAATTGCCTTTTTAAGTTCGGATTCAAGTCTTTCTTCCTCCTTGATAGTTACCGATTCATCGGCCGTGGCCGTTGGCAATTTTCCTCGATGCAGAGAAGAGCCGTGTATTTTTCTCATAATCGGTTCCAGCTGAGTGCGGAATGCCTGATAGCAAAGGCCACAGCCGAACCTTCCCTGAATGGTAAATTGTTTGAAAGTCAACCCGCAATGTGAGCAAATAGCCTCGGGAGGGGCTTCCATCTTTGGCGGCAATTGCTGTTGAATCAAGCCGGTAAGAATATCAGCCAGCGGAAAAGGAACATTATCCAAAGGAGAATGGAATCCTCTCTTGGCGGCACATTCTTTACATATCGACAGGACGATCTTCTCATTATTGATGATTTGCGTCAAATGCACCGTAGCCTGTTGCTTTTTACAATCCTGACATATCATAATCTAAACCCGGTTTTCTTTTATATCGGCAATAATGCCATTTTCTAGTTTTACTATTTTACGGCAAATATGTGCCAAATTGTAATTATGTGTGGCCATTAAAAATGTTATTCCTTTGGTTTCGTTTAGTTCCCACAGTAACCTATGGAGTTTTTCGCCGGTCTTAATGTCGAGATTGCCGGAAGGTTCATCAGCAATAACGATATTCGGATTATTTGCCAGCGCTCGAGCTACGGCCACTCTTTGTTGCTCACCTCCAGATAATTGTCTTGGTCGATGTGTCAATCTATCTGATAAACCAACTTCTGCGAGAAGTTGTTCCGCATGGGATTTGGCGCTTTTATGGTCGTTGCCAGCTATTAAATATGGCATCATGACATTTTCAAGAGCCGAAAAATCCTCCAGAAGATAGTGATGCTGAAAAACAAATCCCAGATGTCTGTTCCTAAAATTAGCCAATTCCGTTTCGGATTTGGTAAGAAGTTTTTCTCCGTTTATCGCTACAGTTCCATTATTCGGTTTGTCCAGTCCCCCCAAAATATGAAGAAGGGTTGATTTGCCAACGCCAGACTCCCCGACCACCGCAACCATATCACCTTGATTTAATTCCAAGTTGACCCCTTTTAATACCTCAATGGTCCCTTCCGTGGTCTCAAAACTTCGGCAAATCCCGGCGGCAACCATTATATGGTCATTGCTGGGTGAATCCAATTTGCTCTCACTCCGATTAAATATTTATCATATATATAGTTATTTTCGCCAAAATCGTCAAATAATTTAGAAAACTGCCCATTTTGACAATTTTATTGCCTGAGAACCTCAATAACTGATTGCGATGAAGCTCTGTGGGCCGGATATAGGGCGGCAAGAAAGCAGATTAAAATAGTTATCAGTCCCGCAAAAATGAAATCGAGTGGATGAACCTCAATCGGAAGGTAGCTAATAAAATAAAGCTCAGCGGGTAACGATATAAGATTATACTTGTTCTGTACCCAAGCGACAATTAGAGCCAAACTCCAGCCGCTTAATATACCAATTATCCCCACGACGAGGCCATTGTATATAAAAATCCTTTTTACAGATACCGGAGTGGATCCGATTGTTTTTAGGATGCCAATTTCGGCTCGCTTCTCCATGGCCAGCATAACCAGTGTGGAAATAATCGAAAATGCGGCCACCAGAACGATTAAAATAAATCCGATGAAGAGAATCTTTTTTTCGAGGGCAATCCAAGTGAAGAGGTTTTTGTGCAACACGTTCCATGGAATTATATCATATTTTTCACCCAAAACATCTTTTATCAATGGGGCAGTCTTTTCAGCCAAATAAATATCGGTTAGCTTTAGGTGAATAGCGGTAACATCGTTTTCCATTTGGAAAAGATTTTGTGCCGCCTGCAGGGGGATATATGACATCTCTGAATCAAATTCATACATTCCGGTTTCGAATATGCCGGCTAAGTAAAATTTGGCCACTCGCGGTCGGCTTGATTTTCGCAAATCCTCGCCCCTTAAGGAATATAGAACAACCGGATCGCCGATACCAACACCCAATCTATCCGCCAGGGTTACACCCATTAGCATTCCATAAGCAACTTCAGAAGTATCATCGTTATGAATATTGAAAGTATATTTTCCCAGAATAATATTATCCGCAATATTGGCCGTTTTTCTTTCCTCATCAAGATCAATACCCCGAACAACTATGCCATCGCCGGCTGAGGCTGAAGAAATCGCCGCTTTATAATAAATAAAGGGCGAGGCCGCTATCACATTTGGAATCTGCTCTATTTTTTGAATTAGTTGTTTATGGTCTGATATTGTCATCCCGTTGCGGGGGAAAATGGTGATATGTGATGTTGTCCCGAGAAGCCGCTTTCTTAGCTCGCCCTCAAAGCCGTTATGCATTGACATAACAAAACAAACCACCGCTACGCCCAGAGTAATGCCGAGAGTGGTAATCCATGTCGAAACGGAGGTAAAAAATCTTCCGGAGCGAAGGTATCTTCCGGCTATGAAGCGTTCGTAGTACATTGGTTGCTACTCACCAAACTCAATTTGCTCGGCATCCGGTGTTATAATTCTCTCTGCTTTTTTAAAGGTGCGACCAGTTGGCGGATATAAAATTGATTTATTAGAGAATAAATCCTCAATTGTCAGTATTTGGATTCTTGGATAATCCTTGTTCCAACTTGGTGAATGATAAAAATCTGCTTCTGCCGCCTCCACAATCATAGGTTTTGTTGGGCTTTTCAATGTCAAAAAAACACCTATTTCGGCATTTTCGCGGGCAAGAACGCCTTTCAAATCTCTGATTTGAGCTACACCGACATGTCCACTCTTGACTTGGAGCAGGATGGTTTTAATCTTCTTTCCATTTGGAAAATCATCTCCAAAATAAATAAAGCCATCTATGCCCTTATCTGCCCCCCTTTTTCTATCTCTATCAATGGGCATTGCCCCTGCAAGAGTAAGCGCCCACCATTCAAATTGGAATGGATCTCTTTTCGCAAGCTCCTCAGCGCCTTTTAAGTCTGCTGGTGCGCCAATAATGTCATATTTACATTTATTACCAAAGGATTGCGATAAGCGAGATTGAATTAATGAAATTGCCAAGTGAGTAATGTCAATTCCCACCCATTTGCGTTTTAGTTTTTGGGCGGCAATTACCGTAGTTCCGCATCCACAAAATGGATCCAGAATTATATCTCCTTCTCTGCTACTTGTTAGAATTATGCGCTCCAGCAATTCCTCTGGTTTCTGAGTCGGATACCCTAATCGAGCCCTTGCGGATGGAGCAATAGGCTGAATATCCGTGAATACATCGTCAGGATGTTTGCCAAGTTTGTGCAATTTTTGTCGGCCATAATCATGGCCCTTTCGGATATTACCAATATAGTGCGAAAACCTTTCGACGGTTGCGTCTGCGTACGGTTGCCTTGCGGGGTCCGGATTAAAATAATAGGTATCCGTTTTAGAGTACCTTAAAATAATATCATGTCGTCGAGAGAAATCATTTTTGGGGATGCCTGCACCCCTGTAGTACCAAACCAGTTCATTTCGAAAATTACCGATGCCAAAAATTGAGTCCATCAGTAGCTTCAAAAAGTGACTTGCAGTAGGGTCACAATGCAAATAGATAGTACCCGATGGCTTCAATACTCTGTACATTTCAAGCAGTCCGGGAGCCATCATTATGAGGTAAGCCATCATATCAGTTCGTTGAAGGAATTCCCTAAATGCTTTTATTATATCAGCGGCTTCTTTAGGGGCCGATTGAACAAACTGCAAATAATGATATTCTGAGTCATTATCCCATTGCCATGTGTCTTCAAAGGCTTTTATTTGCGCGGTAGAAACCGATCCGTTTTTATCCTTAAAAAGTATGTTATAATCTTTCCCACTCTGAAATGGTGGATCAAGATAAATTAAATCTATCGAATTATCATCCATATAATGTTTTAGTATGCCAAGATTATCACCAAAATATAGTCTGTTCTTAATCATATTTAAACTCCAATATGATAAGGCCTTATTCTTGCTCCGGTCGCATTTGCGGGAAAAATATTACATCCCTTATTGAATGGCTGTTGGTCATCAGCATAATCAGCCTATCAATCCCAAAGCCAAGCCCGCCGGTGGGCGGCATACCATACATAAGAGCGGTAATGTAATCTTCATCGAGCTGATGCGCCTCTTCGTCTCCGGCCTTTCTTTGCTCGGTCTGTGCCATAAAGCGGCGTCGCTGGTCATCCGGGTCGTTTAATTCCGAAAAGGCATTTCCCATTTCCAGTCCGGCAATAAATATCTCGAACCGTTCGGTTAGTTTTGGATTCTCACGATGTACTTTGGCCAGAGGGGAGATATCCATCGGAAAATCCTTAATAAAGGTCGGTTGTATTAAATTGGCCTCGACTTTTGCTTCAAAGAAGGCAGAAACGACTTTTCCCCAATTAGTCAATCCATCAGAGTAGATCCCTTCAGATTTGGCTTTTTGTTTGGCTTGCGCAAAATCCATGGGAAGCAAATCGATTCCGGTGGCCTCTTTTACGGCGTCAATCATGGATATCGCCTTAAAGTCAGGCTCGAAATCTATTTCATAATCTTCATATTGAATTTTATACTTGCCATGCAGATCAAAGGCAATCTTGCGCAAAAGTTCTTCATATAGTTTCATTATATCGTTATAGTCAGCATAGGCCCAATATAATTCCACCATAGAAAATTCGGGATTGTGAAGTCGGTCCATGCCTTCATTGCGGAAATCCTTGCAGTACTCCCAAATCCTTTCAAAGCCGCCGACAATCAGACGCTTCAGGTATAATTCATCAGCAATCCGCAGATATAGATTAACATCAAGCGTGTTATGATGTGTCATAAACGGACGGGCGCTGGCGCCGCCATATAGCGGCTGTAATATCGGAGTCTCCACCTCAAGAAATCCTTTGCTATTCAGGAATTCCCGAATGGAGCTTATCACTTTGCTTCTTTGCGCAAAGGTTTGCCGGACTTCCGAATTGACTATTAGGTCGGCATAGCGGCGGCGGTATCGGGTTTCTTTATCGGTTAAACCGGCATGTTTATCCGGAAGGGGATGCAAAGATTTCGAGAGGAGTTCAAATTTCTGCACCATGACGGTTTTTTCGCCGGTTCGGGTAGTGAACAGCTTTCCTTGAACGCCGATGATATCGCCAAGGTCGAGTTTGTCGAAATATTCAAAAGGCTTTTCGCCGACATTGTCAATTTTAAGATAGACTTGCATCCTGCCGGAAATATCATGAATATCGGCAAAGATGGCTTTGCCCATTTTTCTCTTGAGCATGATTCTTCCGGCCATGCCGATAATGATGTTCTCTGTAGAGAGTCTTTCATAATCTGCCAGGGCCTCGGATGCCAAATGTGTGCGTTCGAATTTATACGGATAAGGATTAATCCCCTCGCTTCGGAAATAATTGACTTTTTGACGTCTGGTTTCGATTAATTCATCAAGCGGTATTTGTATCTCATCCGGTTCGGGATTTTTATTTTTATTCTCACTCATTTTTTATTCCTATTATCTGCGGTCATTTTCATAGCCATGGCTTTAGAGACAACTTTGGGGACAAGGGAAGTTACATCACCATTGTTGAGGGCAACATCTTTGACAATAGTGGATGATAAATAAACCCAGGATAAGGCCGGCATTAGGAAAACTGTCTCCACATCGTGCGCCAATTTGCGGTTCATTAAAGCCATCTGGAATTCATATTCAAAATCCGATACCGCGCGCAATCCTCTGATAATAGCGCAGGCCTTATGTTTCTTGGCTAAATCCGCCAGTAATCCCTTAAAACAAATTACCGTGACATTTCTTTTCCCTTGTAAGCTTTTTTTCACCAATTCATATCTTTCCTTATGACTAAAGAAGGGACGTTTGCCTTCACTATCCGATACTGCTACGATTAATTCATCAAATAACCCCCTGGCTCTATCGACCAGAGAGATATGTCCATTGGTGATAGGATCAAAAGTCCCGGGATAGATGGCGATTCTTTTATTTTCCCTTTTTATTGGCATAAAATGTCACCTCAGTTTGGCCAAACTTTCTGTTTATCAGAATATCCATGCAATCGCTATTCAGATCAATACCCGCATTGTGTTCAATAATAAGAAAACCATCCAGTGCAAGCAAGTTATATTCCTTGATTGCATTGATTACCTCTTTTGGGGAAAATTTATTATAGGGCGGGTCGGCGAATATCAAATCGAATTTTCGTCCTCGCTCCGAAAGCAATCGGCATCCCTTTTGAAAATCGACTTCCAAGACTATTTGATCCAAGTCCAATCCTTTGAGATTATTTCGCACCGTCTCCGCCTGTCGATGTCCGATTTCAATAAATGTCGATAATTCCGCACCTCTGGAAATCGCCTCAATTCCCAAGGCTCCGGAACCGGCAAAGAGGTCAAGAACGGTTTTGCTCTCGATGTCATTCATCAGTATGTTAAAGATAGCTTGACGGATTTTATCAGTGGTCGGGCGAGCAATAAATCCTGGAGTGGATTTGAGATGACGCCCCTTGTATATGCCGCCGGTTATGCGCATTAGATATTAGCAGTTAGGCCTAAACTCACCAAATATTGGCAGGCCTTATCATAAAATTCCGGGGCAAAAAGCTCTTTCCTAAATCCCGGTAATGCTGTTTTGACATGCATGCTTTTTTCAATTGTTGGGATCAATTCTTCACATTCAGCAGAGCCCGATAGAATGATCAATGACAACGGAACCGAATAACCCGAACTAAAAAGAAGAGCGGTTTGATATTGTATGGTCGCAGAAAGGTCGATTATTATATTTGAATTTCCGTTATTGCTGAAATTATGTTCATCCTTCCTAATTACCAGCGAGCCTATTGAGATTGGATATTTTTCATAAAGAAAACAATATGATATTTCATTAGCTGAAATATCGATCAAACATATAAGCTCGCCGCCCGCATGATGACAATAATGGAGATAGCCGGCGGCTATGGATATAGCTCTTAGTTTGAAACCGGCCGGTTTAATTGAAATACCTTCCAAGAATGAAATTTGGTCATCCACAATATGACGATGATATGCCACAGCCAAACGTTCCGGCCGACCATCAAGTTGGTAACTTTCAAGGTAATAATTACTTATGGAATCCGGAAGGGAGGTCATCAGTTCAAAATATGCTATTTTTTCAATATTGACCCCGCCTCCGCGGGGCAATTTAATTCTTTTAATAATGGATGCTTTTTCATTAACAGAAAAAAATAATTCCCCATTAAATGTCTCAGATTGAATTGAATCAGCGCTGTTTGTCCAAAGATTCTCCACCATATTTCTTCCATGCATGGCGGAACATTGAGCAATTCTGCAAGAGTCGCCATTGATGTCAAGGCCGTATTTTATTGCTTTCAGTTCTACCATGGTTGGACCTTAATATACGGTTTGATTTTCTCATATAATTTGGGGCCGATTCCATAGACCTTGGTAATATCAACCGGAGATTCAAAACGTCCGACACTATCGCGGTAAGCAATAATCCGTTTTGCCAGAGTTGGGCCAATTCCGGGAATTAGTTCAAGAGAGTCAATGGGGGAGTGGTTTATATCCACGGTGAAGATGGGAGAATAATCGGCATTGCCATCCCCGATGCTTACATTAAATTTGAGGGTTCTATTTTCGACGTTGGAGAAACTCCTCACAAAGCGATAGGCCGATAAAAATAAAAGCAACCCACCAAGGGCAATAACAACCCTTAATTGTGCCGGCGAAAATTCAAAAAATCGATTCATGACCTCGTCAAACGATTGAATTGAAACCGATGAAATATATTAAAACGGTTGGCAAAATCAACTGTCTAAAGGCCATTTGTATGTAATTTTACCTCTGTCTGATAACCAAAAAAACGCCGGCCAAGATCATAACAGCGCCAAAGGCCATCAAAATTGTAAAAATTTCGGATTTCAGGAAATATCCCAAAATTAGGGCTATGGCCGGTGTGATAAAGGCTATTTGGGAAACCGTAATTGCCTTGGCCCTCTTAAGAAGCCAATAATATCCAAGAAAAGCCACGACCGTGCCAAAAACCGCTAAATAC
>JAGVEJ010000007.1 GCA_020058225.1 Candidatus Zixiibacteriota bacterium
ATTTTCAAAAAAGGCACCCATTTGAGTCATTGAGTAGCCAAAAAAAGGGACATCATTTTCATCCGCGGAATTATTGCTTGGATCACTCGCGTGACCATGTTCCATCTGTATTTTGTCTTGGCCGCGCCATTCTTGAAGCGGGAGATCAGTCAATAAACCATCGTGATTTCCCGCGATATTCGTTATAGAGAAATTAAATAAATCGGGATATTTCTCTTTTATTTTTTCGCTTATTCTCCGTCCATGCTCTTTCTTAGAGGCTCCTTCAGGGACGATATTCTCTAATTCAGCTATTTTCTCACGAATATTATCCTTCTCGGCAGGACTAAGGTGAGCTTTAATGATAAGATCATTGGCAGGATTAATTATATCCAGTGGTCCCCAATCAACTTTTTGCTTAAAATAATTCTTCTGGGATAATAACATGCCCCTGCTTTCCCATAATTCAAACATATCGCCGAGTTGTATTACTTCGAGTGCGGACCCGCAGATTGATTGAGATATTTTTAAAAGGTCAACCAATTCTGACTCCAGACTGCAGATTGTCTTCTTTCCATCCTTATCCGCCTTTTCAATTGCGAAATTATCCACCATGCGCTCTTTGTAATAGTGCAAGTGTAAATCCGGAATAAGAAGAAGGATTTTTCCTTTTCGCAAAAGATCCACTTCATATTTTTCGTGGGCAATCAGAAACCCGCGATTAATTGTTGGAATTTTTGGAATTGATTTGAATTTTTTTAATAATTGCTGGATAATTGGCTCTAATCCAGGAGGTGTCGATTCATCCCCCCTCGAAGCATCAAGCCAGTTGCACAGAACTACATCTTTTCCCGCAACTATTGCAAATGTTGTCACTTGATGTGGGTCTTGATACATTTGCCAAGCGCCAGCGTCGAGATATAAACTATCCAAGGCGATAGAGCGATTCCTTTTATTTATCTGAAGCCCTTTTGTTTCAATACAATTGCCGATTCTTTGAAATTCAATATTATAATTGTCTGATGGAATGGGTTCTATTCTGATAAAGCCGTTGTTATCCAATCTTCCGCTCTTTATTGTCTCGCCCGTGGACTTCATAAGCCTAAAATCAGCGCAAGGCACGGAAATTCCTCTTTCGTCTACTAATTCCAATTCAATAAAATCCAATTTGCTCTTGTCGGCTACTAATGCGGATTCTGGTGGCTCAGCCGATGTTGTTGGTATTATTGGGGCAGGATGGGCAGATATGGCGGCCCGATAATACTTCATCCATACTCTTCTATACCTCAGGTCGCTGGCCTCCGTCGTCAACTGGCGATGATTCAATTCAGGGAATTCATCCCAAAGTGAATCATTGGCCTGCCTAACCGCATCAGAATCCAAATGTTTTGGAGTAATTTGGCTGGATGATACTTCGATCGGCGTCTTTGTTGCATCTGCGAAGGCAACCATTGGGGGGTGAATAGATGTGAAGCAGACCCCATCATCAAATACCCACTTGTCCGGCAGTTGAACATGGCCGAAGGCAATGCGGTTCATTTGGATTATTTCGTCTTTTGTGATGCCAATTTCACGGTAAATGGACTTCCAACTTCCTGATGACAAGTAGAATACTTCGCCATGGCCATCAACTTTTAGAGGCGCCCCATAGGGAATTCTTGACCACTTGGATTTTGGCATTGAAAAGTCCCTTTTTTATATTAATTCACATTATATATAATATTTGACTTAATTTACGCAAGGAATATTTTTTGGGTCAGAGATTATCCATTTTTATCTCATATTTTTCCTTGCGCTTGATGAATTCCCTTGTATATTAAGACTTGAAAGGGGAGTGTTTATTATATATGGCTTAATTACATATGGTATTTGCAATATGTTTTTCATTTTTGAACCAAGGCCAATAATTTTTTTGGGGAATCTCTATGTTTAACGGGCAAGATAATCCATTCAATTCCAACAATCAGTATTCTGATAGGAAAGAACATCCAAGCCCCATTGGAGAGTTTTGTGATGTTCTTCATCTTCAATCAAATGAGCGGCGTGGGCGTAAAATTTTGCGTCGCGATCTCATTGATAAGCGTGATTTCATAAACTGGTATTCCGCCGCCGTTTCATTATCAGGAGAGGCCGGCGAATTTTTAAGTTTGCCAACCCTAATTGCCCCCCTAAGGACTATTGATGGAAAATGGATTTCGGTACAAAAAGATGAATATGTTATAGAAAGACCATTTTTCGGTGACAGAGAATCTAATCCTGCGTGGAATTTGAGAGAATTTCTTGAGAAATATAAAAATACTAGGGGCGGTCTTGAACAAGAAACCGCCCTTTCTATTGTAGGAATGACGGCCGCAATCCTCGAAAAAATGCATTCGGCTAAAATGCATGGCTCCCAAGGGATAGACTTAAATGGCATTCCGCATCTTAATCTTAAACCAGAGAATATTATTATAGGAAAGGACCCAAGGTCGCAGGAATTTCAGGTTCGTTTAAGCGATTTCCTAACTCCCATGTCCTGCCCGTTAGTTGAATCACATAATATCATTGCGCCCATGAATTTTAGCGCTCCAGAAATCCTACAGGATAATCTCTATTTTGAATTGCAGGCGGATATTTTTAGTTGCGGCTTAATATTATATTGGCTATTGGAAGGAAAACCGCTAATTCCTTCTGATTTAGCCCGCAGAACAACCATCGATTTCATTAGATTTGAACTCCCTGAACAACTGCATTTCTTGAGATTAACGGAAGCCAAGCCAATAACCGGCAGTATTATAAAAAGATGCCTGACAGATGACAGGATGGCGAGGTATGATTCAATAGGGGCATTAACTGATGGAATCAATCATGCCCTAAAGCAAGGCAAACCGGCAACAATTATAGCTGAATTTGTGGCAAGAAGTGATAATATTAACGCGCAAACGGCATCAAGAAAGAAAGATACGACTGTTAGAAATGAATTTTGGGCGAAAATCCAGAAACCTCTTATCTCTATTGCCGCTATTCTTGCCATTCTTGCCATATCAATATATGCCTTCGATTGGTGGAATACTCGAAGGTTAAAAGAAAATGCACAAGCTGACATCGCCTCTGCTGATAATATCATCAAAAAACTCGAAAAGGAAAATTGCTTTAAATCAGATTTCACATATGATTTTGAGAAACGCATATTAAAGACCCAAAAAATATTCAATGAAGGGAAATATCAAGAGTTAATTGAATCATTGAAATATTTGATTGACACTTTGAATAGATACGATGCCTCTTGTGATGATCTCAATAAATTGGTTGAAGAAGCCAAGGGGATAGAATCCGATTCAAATAAATTTGTGAATATTGCGGTTTATTGGCCTCTTATTGTACAAGAAGTTAATACTGCAATTAATTTTCTGAGTAATGGTAAGATTGAGATATTTAGGAATCATTATGACTCAGCCTATATTCTTATTGATTCCCTCCGGACGGTAGAATGTGATGAACTTGCTCTCGCGCAACTTGGGGGTTGGGTGGATAGCCTTCCGCAAAATTGTCGCCAAAATGGTAGTGATATATATAATAAAGCCAGAACTGCTTGTGAACAAGAGGATAATGAAACTTTCCTGAAATATCGCGGGGAATTAATCAGCTTAAGAAATAGCTCTGCCTGCCTGCCGGTAATATTTGATTGGGAGCGTTTTGATAGAAGTTATAACAAATTAAAAGCTGAGTGCAAAGAACAAGCCCAAAATATTAAGCAAGAAGCTGATATGGCTAAAGAAGCCACAGACTCGATAGATTACAATAACGCTTATACTCGTCTAAAGTCCTATATCAATGACCCTGATTGCCGAACCGAAAACTGCCCGGGGGTACTGGCTCTAATTAATAAGGCGAATTCTTTAAAAGCAGATTTTGAATCCAGATGCAATAGCGCCGGAATAGGTTATAAGCAACAATGCCCGCAGTATGAAGAAGCAGTTAATGGTATTGTGAAGGCAAGAAATAATTATGAAAACGGCAAATGTGACGCGGCAAAGTGGAATGCCGATGCTGCAAATACTATTTTGGGCAGTTGTATGCCGCCTGTATCCAAGGGCACTCAGAATTTTGATGCATGTCGATCTTATTTTTCCAAAAAGCAGTGGTTGGATACTTATGAATGTTGCAATAATTTACCTGATACTGATCCACAGATTAAGGATGCCCTGGTGTATCTGGTAATTGCGGCATGGAAAAGTGGAAAGGGAAATGATGCTGATAATCGAAGGGCAATTCAAAATGCATACGACAACTCATCGGTCAGCCAACAGTGTATCGGGGAGAATGTCATGGCAAATATCGCCATGTGTTGCATCTATGGTTGGAACTTAAGCAATATTGATTATCGCAAGGCGTTTGAATATTACGAAAAGGCTTCAGAATGCGGTAATTTGGTTAAAAGTGAGCCCGATTGGTGGAAGGCCATGCTAGTCAATGTAAGATGTCAAATAAATTCTTGGCGACAACGTCCCAATCAAACCTCTAAAGAGGACACCAAAAATGCTATTCGCGAACTTGAAGGATTTGTTACAGATAATAATATTGCCGAAAACGCTTCTTATATTCAAGAGGCAAGGAAATATAAAGAAGAACTGAGTGCAAACAGACAAAATAAATAAAATTTATGGGGTGCCTATGTTTTCGATTAAGTATCTTAAATATGTCTTTCTTTTCATATTCTGGATTTGTGTTTTTGCGGTAGAAGCACAGATAATTATGGAAGATGGCTATATTGCTATTGCCGATAGTAAAGAGGCATCGGGGGCAATTGTCAATCCGAAAATTTGCCCGGCTGATTCCAACCTGATTTCGTATGAGGTTCATGGCCCAGGCGAAATTCAATTGATAATTTATAATATTCAAACCAAAAATAAAGATACAATCGATCCGGCGCTTGCTTCTAATATGGCGGATGAAAATACTATTGCCTCGGCCGCCGTTAATAGTGATTTGGCTTGGTGTCCTATTAGGCCATCCAACGGAAATATATGGGCCGCTTTTATCAGCAAGGCTACTGGAAGTGGGGAATTGTACCTCTACGAGGTTAATTCCAAACGCTATTATCAAATGATTAGAACGAGCGATACGTTAAGTTCCATATCCCGAAGCGCCAATGAGCCCTCATGGTCTTCAGATGGCTCCTGCCTTACTTATACCCTTTCTTCCGGCGGAAATCCTGATATTTACTTTATGTGCAATATGGAAAATGTGATGAAAGAACTCCAAAAAAAAGAAATTGCCGGAACTCATAGGCCGCTTATATATGGTGAAGGGGAACAATTTGGGGCGGTTTGGAGTCCCATACCTCAAACCGGAATCTTGGCTTATACCTGCCAGAATCCCAATACCTATAAATATGAAATCAAGGTCCTTGATATAATAAAAAATAGGACTTATAATTTCCTTGAAATTGATTCCACTCTCGATTACTTTGCTCCCAGTTGGAGTCCTGATGGACACCGATTAGCCTATTACCTATTTGAGGGGCGTCGTACCAAGGAGGACAAGCTAACGGCCGGCGATAAGTTTGGCCTGGGCTTGGCCATTATCACCCAATATTCTGAGGGAGATTCAATCGTTATCACTCCTCAAAAAGGGGGAACCAAGGGACGTCCCAAAATTATCGATGTGGCGCCGAATATGGATGCCTTTATTAAGCCGGCCTGGTCCCCCGATGGCAAAGAACTTATTGTGCCAACTTATAATGAACAAAACCATAACCCCATGAAAACAATATCCATTCGTTCCTGGGAGGATGGAAACCGTCAATCGGAATGGCTGTTTTCCATTGATGGAGCGGAGTTCGCCGAATTTCCAAGGGATATCAATACGATTGGGCGGAATATCGCTTTTTCCTACGCTTCCGGCGGAAATCAAAAAAGATATCTCCTTTATGGACATCTCAAGAGTGAAATAGGCTGGGATAGTCTAACTCCGCTTGCATTTAATAATGAGCGCACGCAAGAATGGGATGACATCCGCAAAGATAAAACCTGTGGATGGTTCTGTGATATAAAACGATTTCTATGGAAACCCGTTGTTGGCCGCGATATTGGCATCAATAAAGGAATTGCCGTTTTTGCCGGATTGGGGTTTGCCATTTATGCGATAGTTAATACTCCGCCCGAACCGCCTGGTCCTCCCAAGCCGACTGATTGGGGGACGCCCGGTTTTCCAAATAAAATCAATGCCGCAAATTTCCATATTAAAGTGGGGGTGGGATTATGATGCGCAAGAAAATTTATTACCCGGATTTTAAGACGGGATTAGCTATAAAATTATATGAATCTCTAAATAGGCACAATTCTGTCCGGAAGATTCGAAATCTTATAATGCTATTTGGTCTTTTCATACTTTTGGGGGCGGCCAGTGGTTTTGCTCAATCCCCGCCGGTAATATCCCCGCCCATCCCGGGCGACACGGTTTCTGAAGGCACTACCCCCTTTACCACTATCGATCTTGATGATTATGTTGATGATGCTGATG
>JAGVEJ010000170.1 GCA_020058225.1 Candidatus Zixiibacteriota bacterium
GGAGAAAATCCGCGCCGATTAAGATATAAAATTACTTGTTCGTTTCTCTCCAATGATTCATTTACGCTTTTTACCAACGTTTTGGTGAAAAAGGGAAAATTGCCCGGAGCGCCTTCTCTTTTCAAATCGACTAATCTAACGAGCGGCAATTCGACATTCTCCGGACGGCGAGTCAATTTAAGAAGCTGATATCGGCCATTTTGAGCATTATGAAATGACTCAATTGAGGGCGAAGCCGACCCCAGGACAACCGGGATATTGCATATCCTTGCCCTCATTATGGCGGCATCACGCGCCTGGAATCGGGGTGAAGGATCATCCTGTTTGTATGATTCATCATGTTCTTCGTCAACAATAATCAGGCCAAGATTTTCAAGTGGAGCAAAAATAGCTGAACGCGCCCCGATAATAATTTTATATTTGCCATCACGAATTGCCTGCCAGATTGCCAGGCGCTCCTTGCGCCTTAAGGCCGAATGAAGCAAGGCGACATCCTTACCGAAAAATCCCTTAAAATATGCCAACAATGTTCCGGCTATCGCAATCTCCGGAACCAATACTAACACCGATTTATTTTGGAATATGGCCGCTTTTGTTGCATGACAATAGACCAGAGTCTTGCCGGAGCCGGTTATTCCATATAGCAAATATGTGATAAATTTATTGTGATTGTTAATTATTGCCTCAATCGCGACAGATTGTTCCTTGTTGGGTTTGATATTCGCAATTTCCACCCTTTCCTTGATATAGGAAAAGGCCGTGCTTATATCCTGCTCCAAAAGCCTCTTAGATATTTGGCCGTAATTAATTTCCAACATTCCATTCTTAACAAGCAAGTCGATTAGACCGGGGTATTTTTTCTCAAGCGAACCTGTAAGTCTCGGTGTAAAAGTTTTGCCTGATTTCAATATCTTCTGGATTTCATGTGGAATATCTGTTTTGAGTTTGGTTAGAGAAGCATTTACTGTAACCATATATGATGGTCTCTGCATTTTTCGCATGGCAGGTGGGAGGGCAGTCTGAAAAACATCGGCCATATTGGCCAAATAATATTCAGCCATCCATGCAAGGAATTCATACATTTTGGGGGAGAAAAGAGAATATGGCTCAAGCCATGTCACAATCGATTTTATCTCTGAATTTGGAATCTCTCTTGTGGGGCCAATATAAAAACCGATTACCTTTCGCTTGCCGAATGGTACAATGCATCGTTGTCCCGGAGTCAATTCGGTACCGACAGATATATCATTCCTGTATGTAAATAGTTTTGCAGGGGCATTCGGTACTGCTATGCTGACCAGATTCTCTTCCATAAGATAAAAAAAGGCAGGCCGCTTTGACCTGCCTTTCAAATCAATCCCATTGACTACATTTTGCCAAGTTCGTTCAATTTTTCATCTGCTATCTTTTCTTTTTCAGGCATATTAAGGTTGTGATAGAGGTCTTTCAATACTTTCCATACTTCCCCATCGCCCGGATTGAGTTCAGTAGCCTTTTCATAAGCGGGAACGGCTTCTTTTAGCTTCTGTTGCTGGACATAAATATCCCCCAGAGATAGCCAGTTGTTTCCGCGATCAGGTTCAACTTCAGTCAACTTCTTATAGATTTCGCCCGCTTCCGCATAATGACCGGCAACCAATTTTGCCACAGCATATTGTTCAAGAACCATCACATTTGAGGGATCTAGCCTGGAAGCCACTTCAAAATAGCTCGCCGAAGTATCCAAAATGGCATCTCTCATCTTGGTAAAATGCTTTGCCTCTTCTGTCTTATTTTGCTGGGCGTAAAATTTAATTGAATCAGATACCTTCTGGGAGCGAAGCAAATAATTCTGTCCCGCATCAATATAAGGCCCGGGTATTGTCGAATCAACGGCCATAGTCAATTTGTCGTAATGCAAAGAGCTGTCAAATTCCTGCAAATTACTATAGCAAATGGCGACATTAAAAATATTATTGGCATCGTTGGGAACCAGCTTCAAATATTTCCCAAAATATTCTATGGCTTTCTGATATTCATTTTTTTGAATATATGCATAAGCTATATTTAAAATCAGATGTGATGTGGTATCTTGGGCATGTTCCATTGATTTCACAAGCCAGACAAGCGATGAATCAAGATTTTTGAGTCGGTCATAAATTAGTCCGACACCCTCATAAGCGCGATAATCTTTATTATCGACGGTCGATGCTACCATAAAGAAATATTTGGCGCTATCGGCGAAATTATTAAGCTCTTGTCCCGCGGCATCGGCTGATGCTTGATCCGCGGCATCTTTTACTTTTGGAGAAAGCTCCTTGTCAATTTTCTCAATTCCCTTCACGCCTTCATTATAGTATTCGCTCCAATATTTGACTCTCACGGAATCGCATAAGTCGCTCATTCTTCTGCAGTCTTTCTTCAGGTCCTTTTTAATTTCCGGATTATTGCAGGCGGCGGTGAGAGAATCATAATTGTCAGACATTAATTTGAAAAACTCAATTTTCTTCTGCAAATTGGGATTTTTGGCGGCCATTTCGGCATATATATTCCCCCTTAAAAAAAGGGCTTCCGGAATTGCTCCATAATAGAATACGGCCGAATCCAACAACATCATAGCTTCATCAAGGCGGGGGGATTTTGTATCAGCCAGCGCAATTTTGGCCGATTTCAAATAGGCCGATTGAGGCAACTTAACTGCCATTACCGGAATCGCCAAAGATGCAATGATTAAGAAGCATATAATATACTTATAAAGTCTCACGACTCCTCCTAATGTGGATTTGTTTCAACATAACAGCCTGCCAATTTAATATCTTTGAATTTGACTGTCAACCCCAAACCCGTCACATATTATGATGGCTTAGTATGTTGTTCTCACTCTGATGTTTATCAAAACCTCTTCATTAGCTTTGACGGGAATTTTGAAGATGGCCGTATTGGCATCTTCCTTCGTATATTGATGATTGCTCTTTAAAATATTCCATTCCCCGTATAGACGCTTTTTGACCGTAATTGTGGCATCCTCTTTTTTGTGATTGCGTAGGCTGATTTCGTATGTTCTTTCTTCCACCCGATCGGTTATTTTTTGATAATCAAGAATCTTTTCCTCCACGGAAATATCAAAGGCATACCCAATATTTAATTCCAGCTTCTCATCTTTTGGAGTGTGCTTGATTCTATCTTCGCCCAATAATATCATAGAGCCATCAGTGTCAGCCTTGAAAATTCTGGCTCTTCCTTCAGGAAGAGGAATCCCCAGTCCCAATTCTTTGGAATTTGTGAATTTTAGGATAACTTTTACCTTTCGATTATTGACATCAGGCTCGAAGTAGAATTCTTTATCAATCTTGGTCATCGCCGGCTCAAAAAGCGAAATCTGCTTAATTTCATTATTGGCCAGAGTTGCCTTTCTCGGCAAAGTATAAAGATGATATTCAAAAAATTCTTTTTCCTCAAATCCGGTTGCCTGTGCCGCTTTGGCCATGTACATTGATTCAGCCTCATACATATCACGCCGTCTCGGTTCGGGAGCGCGGTGAATATCGCCTGCCACAAGTTTCAACGTTGCATCCTTAAAAGTCGCCCCGGAATTGTTTGTTATCGATGACCATCCGGTTAAATCCAAATTCTTTTCGTTCTCCGACAATATTCCTACATATTCCGCCGTCCAATTCATTCCCGATGTTTGATAACTGACATCACAGGCGGTTTTTCCATTAAAATCGGAATTATAGAGCCAGAACAGAGTTGGGCGGGTGATTAACCCATCAGGCAAATCCGGAAAGTTGGTATTGATTATTTCATCCATCCTAATAATCTGGATTTTTTCCGATTTTTCTTTCAAAACCACAGCCCCACCGGAAAATGACAATAAAATGCCGGTGAATATCTTGCCATCCTTATTAATAAGTTCGATTTCCTTATCAATATATTTTGAATATATTTTCTCCGGTGAAACTAAATCATAAGCATAATTCTGCTCAAGAATAGCCACCGATTTTGATTGGTCCTGTAGTTTAAAACCTACCGATGTGGGGTCAATTAGCGAGGGAACATCAATAAAAGATATTTTGCCGCTACCCTTTTGGAATTCCAACTGCCTTGTCTCGCGGACAACCCCCAGATTGCCATTATATACAGTTACGGCTACATCATCGGCATATATATTAATTACCAATGCCGTTAAAAGTAAACCAAGGCAAATTGTAGTAGTTCTTATTTTCATAATCGCTCCTTTTTATTGATTATACATTCGGATTTGGAAATCCTTCCCAAAGGGCCTGTTGAAAAACCCTCAATAATGGGAAAATGCATATTTTTAAGCACCAAGACCCGGAAAGTGTCATGTCCCGACTTCAATCGGGACATCCAGAAATCAGCCATATAAGTGTTCGTCAATGCCGAATCCGGCGAAGACGGACAAGACAGTCATCGCATTCTGGAGCCCGTGTCCAAGGCACGGGATGACAGCTGGGGTACGGCGATGAGCTTACATGAGTGCTTTTGCCGTAACATACACTTTTTCAACAGTTCCCAAAGGTAAAACAAAAGTTTCCCTATTTTTGCTGAATCTATTATCTTCAAATATCTTATGAAAGTAAAAAATGATGAAAAAATGGACTATTTAAAATGTCAGCTTCCATCGATTAACTCTGCAATAATTTATATAAGGGAAGGAGAACTTTGCCCCAATTGCAAATTTGCCAAATTGGTGCTGGAACCGGGGAATATTATCCGCTGTCCGATTTGCGGCTTTGGCAATGGAGCCGGATGTACCTGATAGAGAGAATTTGCCGGTCGGCAAAGTTAATAGATAATTTAAATTTATATGCCCATACAACCCAAAATTAACTGGCGAGATTTTTTCCTTATCCCTAATATTTTTTCCATTTTAAGAATATTACTCACGCCGTTTATAGCGTATTCAATTTCAATTGATACCACTGAAGGCATATTGACCTCTGTCACTCTTTTGGCAATTGCCGGTATTACTGATTATTTTGATGGGTATTTCGCTCGCAGACTAAATAAAATTACAACCTTGGGATTGATTCTTGATCCTGTTGCCGACAAAATATTGACAATAACTTTGATAGTTGAACTAATATTTTACAGGGGGTTCCCCTTATGGTTTGCCATTGCAGTTATTGCCCGTGACCTAATCATAATGTTGACCGGCCTGATGATATTGCGTAGGCGCCGGATTTCTCTGCCATCAAATTTAACCGGCAAATATTATTTTTCGGCCATAGCCATTTTGATATTTAGTCATATAGTCAGATTCCCATTCGGGCAGATGATTTTTCTGGTAATTGGGATTATTTTATTGGTATTTTCAAGTATTAATTATGCAAGGGTATTTTATTTGGCAAGTCAGGGAAGAGAATTACCCGTTTTCCATGATAAACCAATTTTAAAATGGTCACGCGTCATGCTAATGCTTATAATTTTGATGGTTTCTCTTTACAAGTGCTATTTGGAAGTGTTTATTTATTATATCCAAGGCGGATAAACATGGTACTCTATTATGATTTCAAATCTTACAACAGGCAGTATCAGGCTTCGCTATATCTTCTAATTTTCCTCATTGACTTTCTTATCCTTTTTATTATCTTCTCTATAGATATGACTTAACCACTTTTTATATATGAGTGATTTATGAGCAAAGAATTCCTTACTTTTGAGGTAATGTCAATGCCCGAGAAATGGGAAATTGCCCCGCATGTTCTCAATCTTGAGAATTCCATAATCAGAGAAATATTAAAGATTTCTTCCAAGCCAGGCGTTATTTCATTTGCCGGAGGATTGCCTGCTCCGGAAATGTTCCCCCTTGAGGATTTAAAAAAATGTGCCATTGATGCCATTGATACCTACAAATCCGATTCCATGCAGTATTCGTTATCTATGGGTATCACCCCTCTTCGCGATGTCATTGCGGAAAGGGAGACCAAATTCGGTATGGCTTCCAAGGTGGAAAATATTCTTATTACTTCCGGTTCTCAACAGGGGATTGAGCTCTGCGCCCGCGCTTTTATTGCACCCGGTGACTATATAATCACCGAAAATCCCACCTATGTGGGGGCATTGCAGGCATTCAATTTCTATCAAGCCCGCTATGCTACGATTGATATGGATGGAGAAGGGATGTTAGTGGATCAGGTTGAAGACGCCATCAAAAAATATAAGCCGAAAATGATTTATACGGTATCCACCTTCCAAAATCCAACCGGTATCACCATGTCGGAGGAGAGAAGATATGCTTTGGTTGATATAGCGGCCAAGCATAATATTCCTCTTGTCGATGATAATCCCTATGGCGAAATTCGTTTTGCCGGAAAATCGGTGCCATCGCTGAAGGCTATCGGCGGCGATGCCGTAATCGGACTTGGCACTTTCTCCAAAACAATGGCCCCGGGCTTGAGAATCGCCTGGATAAATGCTTCAACTAAGATTCAGAATATCTTTGAAAGAGTGAAGCAGTGCACCGATCTTCATTCCAATACTTTTGCCCAGTATATGATTTACAATTTCCTGAGCGCCGGAAAGATTGATGGCCATATTCAGAGATTAATTAAAAATTATGGCGACAAGCGCAATCTTATGCTCAAGGAAATGGAGACTCATTTCCCATCGAGCATGAAATGGACAAAACCACAAGGGGGGCTTTTCCTATGGGTGGAATTGCCCAAAAAAGTCTCTGCCTCCAAGCTATTTGAGGAGGCTATTGAGCAGAAGGTTGCTTATGTCTATGGCAAACCGTTCTTCCCTCATGGCGATGTTGATAATACCTTCAGACTGAATTTTTCCAATGCTTCATTGGAGATAATTCCTGAGGGCATCAAACGTTTGGCCAAAGTTATAAAGGATAATATTTGATACATCCGGCTGCAATTCTCTATTATTAAAAGCCCCGCATAATAGCGGGGCTTTTTGCTTTACAATCCACCATAAAATGGTATCTTAATCGTCATGAAAAAAATAGAATGCCACAAATATCATGCTCTTGGGAATGATTTTTTAATCATAGACCAAATAATGAAACCGAAATTGGCAGTGGATGCAGAGAAACTGGTGCAAAAGATTTGCCATCGCAATACCGGAGTTGGAGCGGATGGAATATTACTGCTTCGCAAGTCGAAAAAAGCCGATTTCGCTATGGATATATATAACTCCGATGGGAGCTGGGCAGAAAAATCCGGAAATGGTCTTCGCATTGCGACGGCCTATTGCCATGAAACATATTTTAGTAAAAAACATCTTTCGGTCGAAACGGCAAGCGATATTGCCAGTGCCCGAATAATCAGGGTAAAAGACGGCAATTTTATGATTAAGGTGTCTCTTGGCAAACCCTCTTTCGAAGCTAATCAAGTGCCTATCAAATCAGCATTTAGATATCATATCAATCGTCCAATAAAAATTGAAGGCGACAATCTAATTGCCACGGCGCTTTCGGTCGGAAATCCCCATATAGTTGTTTTTGTTGATAATTTTGATTTTGATTGGAAAACCCTGGGTTGCAAAATTGAAAATGATAGGATTTTCTCAAACCGGACGAATGTAGAATTTGTGAAAGTTATCAATAAATCCAAAGTCATTTTGAATGATTGGGAAAGAGGCGCGGGCGCAACCAGCTCATCGGGAACCGGAGCGGCGGCCTCGGTGGTGGCGGGAGCAGTTAATGGTTTTTTAGTAAGGAAAGCGGAAGTGGTTTTTCCTTTGGGATCACTCTTTATTGATTGGTCTGAAAAAGATGACTGCGTTTATTTGACCGGTCCGGTTAGATTTGTTTGCAAGTGTGAATATTCTCTTTAGTTTGATTTAATATGCCATCCCCCAATAAGGACTTAAAAAAAATTGCTCCGTTATTGAATCCAAGCAGGACATTAAACTGGAAAATTCTGGAAGCTGTTCGGGAATATTGGCGGCATATAAATCTATTTACTACCAATGTTAGATTATTCCTGTTAGGCTCCTTTCTTATTAGCCTAACCGCCGCGGCCGCTGGATTATTGCTAAATCTCTATTTGAAAGAAAGGGGAGCGGATGAATCATACATCGGAACTATTCTATCAGCCGGCGCCTTAGGTGCGACCATAGTAGCCATTCCTGCGGCATTTACTTTACGCCGAATTAAATTGAAGATGGTACTTCTTGCCTCGACCGCGACATATATTGCCGCCGTGATTCTAATTTCCCGTCTGCCGATTGCTAAGGTTTTGATCCTGGTTTCGCTCATATCCGGTATGGCCTTGATCTTTAACCGCATAGCGGCGGCGCCATTTTTTATGAGAAATTCAACTCGCCAAGAAAGAACCTATATATTTTCTTTTAATTTTGGAGTCATGCTGATGGCCGGCATGATTGGGTCATTGGCTTCAGGCTGGCTTGTGTCGCAGATTTCGAAATTCACATCCGATATAATAATGGCATATCAATGGACATTTATAATGGCCGGCGCTATCGGATTTTCCGCCGTTATACCTTTTGCCATGATAAAAACGGCTGATCCCAGCGAGGAAGATAAGGAGGCGGATTTTTCCCTATCATTGTTGAAAAGACAAGCGAAACTGTATGCCAAATTATTGGCTCCTCAATTTTTTGTCGGAATAGGTGCTGGGTTGATTATTCCATTTTTGAACCTCTATTTCCGTGATCGTTTTGGCCAGACACCTGACAAGATTGGTTTTTTCTTTTTTGCAGTGAATACAACTATGCTTCTGGGAATTCTTGCCGGCCCGGTTATGGCAAGAAAATTTGGTATGGTAAAAACCATTGTATCTACTGAACTTCTATCAATACCATTTATGATAATTCTGGCTTTCACATATTCGCTTCCGATAGCGTTTGTGGCTTTTCTTATCCGTGGGGCGCTTATGAATATGGCCCAGCCAATCGGCTCAAATTTCGGTATGGAAATGGTCAGCAAATCGGAACATGCCTTGGTCAATGCTTTGATGACACTGGGCTGGACATCATCATGGATGATTTCAACGGCTATCGGCGGGATGTTGATTGAAAAATATGGTTATACTTTGCCGTTGATGATTGCCGTAATATTATATATTATCTCAGCAGTGTTATATTATATTTTCTTTGGAAAATCTGAGAGAAAAACAACCGGTGGATTTATGGTGGAGATGCCCTGATTATGGCAAATGATAAATTCGTGCTTTCAAGAGATGAAATTGCCCGTGAGGTGCATCGGGCATTGAAGGAATTATATCCCGAACAGAAGCTGGAAGGGAACATTATTCATAAAATGCTGATAGAGATACATCCGGCAGGTACGGGATTTATGTTTCCAATCAGAGATTATGCTTTTATCAATAATCTTGACCAAAAAGAATTTCTTCTCAGGCTTTTCCGAGAGCTTAGCATTGAGTCGGAAAAGAATTTGCATGACAAGTTTCTATTCGAGATGTCGCTTGATGACCATTGTATTTATTTCAAAATGATAAATAAGGAATCGTGATAATGAAAGATAAATTCAGAAAAGATATTGCCCTACTAACGGCAGAAGCTTTTGCGCTGAGTTTCCCTGAGGTCAAAGAGCACCATTCGGAACTTTTTATTTTTGATCCGCCGCAGATATATTCGCGGCTGGAAACTCCGCGAGATTCGCAAATGGGAAATTATGCTTTGCCTCTCTTTGAGCTGGCGAAGGCTCTTAAGAAAAATCCGGCTGAATTGAACAAGAAATTGGCCGAATCTCAGAATGGGCTGACATTAGAGACAAAAGAATTTTCTCATCTATCATTTACTGTGGCGGGCGGATTCAATAATGCAAGGATAAAAACCGAAATTCTGGCCAAGGCGGCCATTGATTCAGTTCTTGAGGAAGAAGAATCTTATGGGTCTTCTGACGAGGGGCAAGGCAGGAAGATAGTGATTGATTTTTCATCGCCCAACATTGCCAAGCCATTCGGAATCGGCCACCTTCGCTCGACAGCCATAGGGAATAGTCTTTATAGGATATATCAAAAATTGGGATATACTTCAGTGGGTATCAATCATCTTGGGGATTGGGGAACACAGTTCGGCAAAATGATAGTAGCCTACCGCAAATGGGGAGATGAAAAGCTCCTTCAGGATGAACCGGTCAAGAGGCTGTTTGAACTATATGTGAAATTCCATAAAGAAGAAGAGCAGGATACCGCGCTATCAGATATGGCCAGAGAGGCTTTCAAGGCGCTGGAAGACGGGAATGAGGAAGCCATTGCGCTATGGCAAAAGTTCAAAGATTACTCCATGGCCGACTTCAATAAAATATATAGCATGATGGGGGTGCATTTTGATTACCAAACGGGTGAATCATTCTACAATGATAAAATGGATGCCGTCATTGAGAGATTTCAAAAGGCAGGACTGACTGAGATATCCGATGGGGCCTTAATCATAAATCTGGAGAAATTTAATCTGCCGGCATGTCTTCTTAGGCGGGCTGATGGCGCTACTTTATATGCTACTCGTGACATTACCGGGGTTTTATATAGATGGCAGACTTTCAATTTTGAAAAAGCGTTATATGTCGTTTGTAGCGCTCAGAGAGATCATTTTCGTCAAGTATTCAAAGCAATAGAACTTTTGGAAGAAGCGGAAAAAGTCCCCGTCGAAAAGCGAATTGCCCCAAGGTTAGTACATGTCGAATTTGGATGGATCAAGCTTGAGAATGCCATGATGTCCACTCGCAAGGGAAATATTATTTTCCTTGAGGATGTACTGAATAAGGCCATATCGCTGGCCAGTGAAAAGATAATAGAAAAAAACCCCGACCTTAAAGAAATAGATAAAACGGCAAAGCAAATTGGGTTAGGCGCCGTAATTTTTGCCGACCTATCTACTCGCAAAGAGAAGGATGTTAATTTTGATTGGGATAAGGTTCTAAATTTTGAGGGAGAAACAGGGCCTTATTTGCAATATACTCATGCGAGGTTGTGCTCGCTAATCCGCAACTATGGAAAGCCAATAAATAGTAATATAAATTATGCCTATTTGAATAACCCTGAAGAATATCGGGTATTGGATATTATTTACAGATTTCCATTTATTGTCAGAGAAGTCGCTGACGCCTATGATCCTAATTTGATGGTTTCATATTTATTGGAGTTAGCGGGGGCGTTTAATAAGGTTTATCAGCGCAAATCTGCAGACGGCAAAATAGATAAAATAATATCCGATGACGCAGATCTCACGGCCACACGAATGGCATTGGTTGAATCGGTTAGAATTGTTATACAAGAAGGACTTTATCTTTTGGGAATCTCGGCCCCTGAAGAAATGTGATTTGGCAAATTTATGGAAAAGGAAATATTTTCGATAAAAGAACTACCGCATGAAATTAGATTTGGTGGGGATTATCATCTCACCCAATCGGCATTGATTCTTTCTGCGATTGCGGACGGCGAAACGATAATAAAGGACTATAATAGCGGAATTGATACCAATCGCACTATTGAACTGCTTAAAAGGCTTGGATGTGATATTGAAATCAATAGCGCCGAAATAAAAATAACCAAAGGAATTGATTCAAGATTTGATAGGGGGAAGGAATTCGAATATTGCGGAGGTATTTTCCCGCTTATGCTAATAATTAGCCTGATGGCAGGGAAGAATATTTCCGGCCGATTGATCTATGGAGAACAAATCAGTGTTTCATTTATAGATAAAGTAGTATCAAGCTTTTCCGACGCCGGTATAGATATAAGTCATAATTCCAAATCCCGATTTATCGAATTGAATGATATCCAAATAGAACCGGTTGAAAAGAAACTCTCACAGGCATATCCATATTTGAAAAATTCATTGCTGATGATTGGAGTAAGTTCAGGCAGATCGGTTGCCATCAGAGAGACAAAAACATCCGATGATTATTTTGAGAATTTACTTTGTCGATTTGGCGCAAAACTGGCCATAAGGAATATCCATACCGAATTGATGAAAGATCCCGATGATCCTCGCAAAAAAATCCGCCGTAGTCCGGTTGAATATAAAAAAGAGATGATGTTGCATCCATCGGCCAAACTTCACGGAGTAACAATCAGCATACCGAGCGATTCCTACCAGATTTCAGCCATGATCACGTTGGCCATTCTTAAAAGGAAGCCACTGAGGATCGATAACTGCCATATCAGCCGGACAATGTCCGATTTTATCAATTTTCTGAAGACTCTCGGGGTTGATGTTAAAGTTGCAAATAGGAAGAATATCGATGGATTTAAGCATGCGGATGTGCAGTTGAGTGGGCGGCCCAATGTTTCCCGAAAAATTTCCGGCGATCTGGCTTTTGGTCTGATGCAGGAAATACCTTTGATAACGCTTTTGGCCTCGGTTTTTCCTGCCACTGCACTAATCAGGGAGATTGAAGAATATCGGGAAATATTTCAAAATCCATTTGGCGAAATCTCGGAACAGCTTGGGAAAATGTCAATAAAATGTGGGATTCTTGAAAATGGATTGATTATTGAGGGAAAAGAGAGTCTTCCTGAAGCCGATTATGGATCCTTTTCCAATCCCGATATTGCTCTTGCTTTTTATGTCTCATTATTGGCAGGACAGGGGAAATCAGTATTTTCTGGCTTTGAAATAATCGAGAAAAACTTTCCCGAATTTAAATTAATGTTTGAAAGAGCGGCTGTTTCACAAGGGGTTTATGAGATTGTATCCTGACTTTCCCGGGTACATTAATTAATCCGCAATTTATTCACCCGAAGGATATCTACCACAGATTATGGCCAGAGTTGTAACTATCACAGAGGGTCCGATATTCCCGACAATATTCAGGTTGGCATGGCCGGTTCTTGCGTCGATGTTGCTTGAATTCATGATGTCAATTGCCAATTATTTTTGGGTTGGTTATTTGGGGACGCCAGAGCAAGATGCGGTTACGACTTCAATGATTGTCACTTGGACAATATTTGCCACTATTTCAATAATTATTATCGGCATCACCGCATTGGTATCACGCGCCATCGGCGCCAATCAACCGGAGCAGGCGGCTTATGTATCCAAGCAAGGATTACTTCTGGCTATTGGGTCTGGATTATTCTTTTCGATTCTCGGCATAATTTTTTCATCTCACTTAATGAGCTTTATGAAGGCCAGCCCACAGGTAGCGGCATTTGGAGCGTCATATTTAAGAATCTATTTCATTGGAGCGGCCTTTTTCTATGTAATCGATGCTTTAGGGGCGATTTTTCGGGCCTCTGGCGATACCCGTTCACCGATGATTCCCTTTGTTTCAGCGACAGTCTTGAATATTGTTCTTGATCCATTTCTGATATTCGGTTGGGGACCATTCCCCAAATTGGGTGTAGCGGGGGCATCAACGGCCACAGTTATTTCACTGATAACTGCCTTATTCATTTTCCTTTATCTGATAAAAAAAGGGAAGCTGGAATTCTCGCTGGCCGGGTGGTATAAAACCAAACCGGATTTTGATGCCATTTTGAAAATAATTAAAATCGGCATGCCGATTTCAATACAAAATATAACTTTCGTATTCATTTACTGGTTCATAATTCAGATAGTGCATCATTACGGTGATGCCGCCGGCGCCGCTATGGGTATAGGAAACCGAATGGAGGCAATGTCTTATCTGGTGGCTTTTGGAATATCTACGGCGACATCTACGATGGTAGGACAGAATCTGGGCGCCAAACGACCTGAACGAGCAGAAAAATGTGCCATGGGGGCGCTTGGTTTGATTGTAATCGAGACATTCATCGTATCGATTGTTTTTATTACCATACCCGGTGTAATTACGAGTATTTTTACATCAGACCCGGCCGTGCATAAAATTGCCGGAGATTATGTTATGATTCTGGGTCTATCCCAGGTATTTATGGGAATAGAAATTGTCCTTGAGGGGGCATTTTCCGGCGCAGGGAATACAATCCCACCGATGGTAGTGTCTATCCCATGGTCAATTGCCAGATTGCCACTGGCGTATTTTTTCTGCTTTGTGCTTGATATCGGCATCAATGGAATCTGGTGGACTTTAACCATAACATCGTTTTTCAAAGCGGTTATCTTGTTTTTCTGGTTTCGCAAAGGGAATTGGAAGAATAAGATGCTATAATTGAATATTCTTGACATTCCTCGCCTGCAAAGTTATATGTTTAGGTCATGCGCATTGGATTCATACAACTTGCCCATGAAGACACACATCCATCCCCGCCCGGGCATCCGGAAAACCCCCAAGGGAATACTCATTCATTATATCAACATATAAAGGAGTTATAGAAAATCTAATGGGAAAGTATGTTAGAATTGAGTCGGACGATGGGACACATTGGGGTATATTGCATGAGGAAAATATTGCCGAAATCAGCGGGAATCCTGTTTTTGGAGTTGAACCTACAGGCAGGAATTTCCTGCCGTCTAATATCAAATTTCTGGCGCCAGTTGAACCATCGAAGATAGTATGTGTTGGACTGAATTACAGGGAGCATGTAAAAGAATCTCAGTCGGCAACCAAGGAACCTGATGAACCGGTGCTGTTTTTAAAGCCGCCCTCAGCATTGATTGGCCCAGGCGGAAAGATTATTTATCCGGACATGGCCCAGCGTGTTGATTATGAGGCGGAGCTTGGGGTTGTCATCGGCAAGGAATGCAGAAATATTGCTCCGGTTGAAGCGGATGATTATATTTTTGGATTAACCTGTGTCAATGATGTTACCGCGCGCGATTTGCAGAAGAAAGATGTACAGTGGACAAGAGGAAAGGGATTTGATACATTTTGTCCGGTGGGTCCATGGATTGTTGATGATGCCCAATATGATGATTTATTGGTTGAATCGTATCTCAATGGAGAATTGAAGCAATCGTCAAGAACATCGATGATGATATTCCCCATGCCGGTTTTGATTAGTTTTATTTCCAGAGTCATGACCCTTTTGCCCGGGGATTTGATTTCGACCGGCACGCCGGCAGGTATTAGCCCCATGAAAATCGGCGATAGAATTGAAATAAAGGTTGAAGGGATAGGGTCATTGGTTAATGATATTGCATAAGATCATAAGCGCCGGAATAGCATTTCTTTTTGTCTTCGTAAATCAGGTATCAGGTTTTGATACATTGAAGGTTGATGCCATTCTCGATACTCTCAACAAAGAAATATATGGTTATGTTTCCATTCAATATCCATCGATACCGGGTTTAGCTTCATATCAATTGCAATTATTTCCCAATGTTTATTCCGGTGAGAGTTCCCCCTATCTCAAAAAGGGATCGGCCTTACTTGAGAAGTTTATTAAAGATAAAAAATGGGCTAAGATGGAAATCGACTCTGTTGTTATTTCGGAAGATTCAATCAATATATCATCTCACCTTAAGGTTGATTATACCATGGGAGTGTTGGATTCATTGGATAGGCTTTTGCCTGCCGGAAAAACATTTCAGGTTTATTTCAACACTCAAATTCCGGAAATGGGGGATAGATTATCATATTCTGGCAATGAGTACTTTCTTGATGGATGGTTTCCTCGTCCGGCCTTATATGATACAATGAGCGGATGGTATAATCCATTTTATGGGAGTTTTTGCGAACTTGTGGGAGATTATTTTATCTTTGATTTATCTCTTTCAGTTCCATCCGGATATCAAATTGCAGGACCGGTTCCGTCTGATTATACGGAAAATGTCGGCTCGATGGTAAAACACCATTTTCGATTTGGCCCCGCCCATGATTTTGGCATGGCGGTTTCGCCTCGATATTTAATTGATTCCATGGAAGTGGGGCAGACTATTTTTCGATTTTATTATCGCGATTATGAGAGATTTATTTTGCCCAGAGTGAAATCAGCGGCGCAGAAGACTTTTGAGTATATGGCAAAAAATGTGGGGGAGTATAAATATAAATATATCAATTATGCTTTGGTGGATTTTTCTTTCTCTGGCGGATTGGAAATGCCTGCTTTTATGGCAATATCATCGCCAAGGGATTTTCCTACATTTTCCCGATTTTACGAATCGGTGGTGATTCATGAGACGGTGCATCAGTGGTTCTATGGAATGATTGGTTCGAATCAAATTGAATACCCATGGCTGGATGAGGCAACAAGCAATTTTTTCACAGAGAAAATCCATATTTCGATATGGGGTGAAGAGGCCAATCTTTTTGAATTTGCGGATTTCAAGGTTTCCAATATCGACTTTTTGCGAATGATGTCGGATATTGCAGGCAATGACGGGATTATCAACAGACCGGCTTATTCATTTGTATCGACAAGAGATTTTTTTGGATTGATGTATATCAAAGGCGCTTTAGCCATTAAAACCTTTGATAATTTACTCGAAGATTCTCTTTCCGTGATATTCTGGAAATCATATTATAACAGATTCCTTTTTGCACATCCCACACCGGATGATTTTTGGGGTTTGGCTGATAAAATCGGCGGAGAAATTGCTTCAAGTGATTTACAGCAACTTCTAAATAAATCTTCAAGAGTTGATTATTCAATTGAAGATCTTTCAAATAAAAGGCAAGATTCCGTCAATATTGAGATTCGGCTGATATTACGGAAAACCGGCCTGTTGGAGAGTCCAATCAGGTATCAAATCATCCTCGCAAATAATGATACTCTGGAAAATGTTTGGAAGCCTGTATATAATACCGAGGAAATTATTATAACTACATCATCGCCGGCGATTGAAGCCATAATTGATCCCAACTACGATTTTGCCATTGATGCGGATTTTCTTAATAATTCGCTAAAAGTGCATGGAGATAATAGATCGGCGGCACGGTTAACATCAGGAATTATATTTTTAATCGAATCGATGCTCAGCCTAATCGGGGGGATGTAATTGAGGAAAATTCTGAAAATAGCGGTAAATCTACCAAGCATTAGAACTCTCTGGCTATTATTGTTTTTCCTAAAGGCGGCGTTTTCATTTCTTCTGGCACTTCCATTTTTTATAATATCCAATTCCATCCTTGCGGGCTCATCATTTTCAAAAATGCTGATATTGGATTGGGATCTATCAGTTATTATAGAATTATTTTCCGGAAGGGGTGAATTGATTCCGGCCTATCTTATTTCCATAATTATCGGGGGGCTTATTTATTTAATAGTGATGCAATTTCTCAACGGTGGGATTTATTTTGTCATTGTATCGGGAAACTGCAATCCACTAAAATGGCGGGAATTTTTTGCGGAATGTGGAATGGGGTTTATAACTCATATCAAAATTACCTTAATGGCGGCTCTGATATATTTAATTATGCTTCCGGTAGGATTCTTTTTAGTCAATATGGTCGGAATATTAATGGCAAAATTATTTGATATATCATCACTTATGATATTGGCCACGAAATTTGGCATATTTGCGCTTATCTTTCTTGCTATATCCATTTTTTCCGATACCGTCCGCGCCACATTTACAGCGGCGCCGGATAAGCAACTTATCGAATTGATTAGAGTGGCCTTCATTTATTTTCGGCCACAGCTTTTGCGCCTGATGGGGACGTTTCTTATCACTTACTTGCCATTTATGGCAATCTGGATATTTGTGGAATGGACTGCCATTCATGTAGTCGGCTTTTTTGCTGGAATAGTGGGAATTTTGATTGAGTTAATTCTGTTACAGATAGCATCTTTTACTCGCACCGGTCAGAAGTTATGGTATTTGACATATTTGGGACAGGAATATAGGACATATAATCCCGGGCGTTTTTCTGCAATGCAAGCGGAATTACCTTTAAGAGATTAATATCTCTTCTGTTGATGCGATCAATCATATTTGACCAACATTGTTGATTATTTCCAATTTTATTGCGATATTTGTGCGAAAATTGGATTTGATTTAAAAAGAAATATGACCGAACGATTATATCTAAATAATTCATGGATAATTGAATTCCGAGCCAAAGTAACGGAAATATCCAAGACTGATGAGGGATTCAATGTCATCCTCAATTCCTCCGCTTTTTACCCCGAGTCGGGCGGGCAATTGCATGATATTGGAACTCTTAATGGCAAAAAAGTGAAAAGGGTTCTGGATAATGAAAAGGGCGATATTGTCCATATCGTTGATAATTGGGACGGTGTGATTGGAGATGAGGTCATAGGCATAATTGATAAGGCCAGGCGTTTGGATAATATGCGGAAGCATACGGGACAACATATACTCTCAAGAGCTTTGATTGAGATTGTGGATGCCGAAACAGTAAGTTCTCGTTTAGGTGAGATTGAATCGACCATAGAATTATCCAAAGGAAATATTGAATCGGATATTCTTCAAAAGGCCGAGGATTTGGCCAACGATATAATTCTTCAAAACATTCCTGTGAAAATAGATTATTATGGCAGAGAAGAATTGGCGACGTTGCCTATACGCAAAATTCCCGACAGGGAGGGGAAATTCAGGATAGTGCAAGTGGGGGATTTTGATTATACTGCCTGCGGGGGGACACATTGCGAACGCAGTGGGGAGGTTGGTTTGGTTAAAATCGTCGGTCAGGAAAAACTGCGGGGGCATTTACGCATAATCTTTCTTGCCGGGCGGCAAGCGTTAAATGATTATATCGAAAAGCATAATGAGATTACTAAAATAACCGCCAAGCTGACCTGCCATTTTCGAGATTTGGGGAGGTCAGTCGAAAAGCTGGCGGAGCAGAACTCCCTTCAGAGAAGGGAGATTTCTTTCTTGCAAGGACGAATGTCGTCTTTCGAAATTCGGGAATTGATTGTATCGGCGCCCGAAGTTTGCGGAATCAAAGCTGTCATTGCCAGGTATAATAATCAGGATATGAAAATTCTGAAGGATACAGCCATGAAATTAGCGGAGCAATTCAGCGTAATTATGGCTTTACTTGTGGATGATAAGGTGGCGATAGCTGTTTCTCCGGGTATCAAACTATCAGCATCAGACTTGGCAAAAATTATTATACAGAAAATCGGCGGCAAGGGAGGAGGCGGGCAATCATTTGCCCAAGTAGGGGGAATCCCAAGCGAAAATTCTGGGGATTTGATAGTTTCTTTATCCGAGATAATCGCCCATGAAGCGAATTTGAAATGAGAAAATTTGTAATCATATATTTGCTGGCAATAATATTTTCATGTATTAATATTTCAATGGCTGAGGATAAGTCGATCCGGTATGACTCCCAGACTTTTGAAATAATACGCGGTCAACAAAAGGACACAATATATATGAGCGGCGCGGTTGCCTTCCACCGTGAAAATGGCAGTCTTTTCGCTGATTCAGCCCTATGGGTCAAGGGAGAAACGATTATTCTATCAGGTAATGTCTTAATTCTTGATTCTGTTTATCAGTTATCGGCTGATAGAGTTAATTATGATATCCAAAATCAATTGGCGCATGCCAAAGGGAAAATAGTTAAAATTATCTCACTTGCTGATTCCTTAATGGCGCTGGGAACTAATGCTTATTATAGCAGGGATTCTTCTTTTTTCAGAATGGCCGACCGCCCAACGGTATTTCTTAATTTTCAAGATACAACAAGACTGGTGCGCATTGATGCCGACCGAATAAGTTACAGCGGAAATGATAAAATAGGGTATGCCGATGGGAATGTAATAATCAATCAATCGCAGACTGAATCTCATTCCGGCCGGGCCATTATATATATTGAAGATAATATTCTTGCTTTAGATGATAATCCGTCTGCCAGAAGAAAAGAATCCGAAATCAAGGGCGATACCATGATTATCTATTCCGAGAAGTCGGAATTGAAGAAAATACTGGTAGATGGAAATGCTATTGGATATTTCAATGAGTCATCCCACAAAGACCCCTCGGTGTTTGATATTTCCGAGTTGAAAGCGAAACAGATGGAATTCAATCTTGACAGCGGCAAATTAAATAATATCACGGCATCAGGGCAGGCTTTTTCATATTATTCCCCCGGGACAAAAGACAGTATAGAAATTGTGAAGAATAATGTCTCCGGCGACACCATTAAATTGACCATTGAGAATGAAACATTGACCATGGTGGATGTTATTGGCGGGGCGGAAGGGGAATATATGACAGGCAAATTTAATGGGAATGATTCAGGACGGATATATGTTGAGGACACGGTTTCATATTGCTCGGATTTGATTGGTTATACCATTAGCGATTCGGCAATTGTTTTGACAAACAATGCCCAAGTGATTAATAAAAACATGGCCCTAAAAGCCTCAAAGATAAAATATAATACATCAAGGGGATTGGTTACCGCTTTTGATGATACTTTGAGGGTTGACTCATCAATTACCTATATTCCAGTGGTTCTTAAGGATGGGACTGAAGAATTGGTCGGATCGTATCTTGAATATTCCATGAAAACTGAGCGGGGACTGATTCGACAGTCGAAGTCGGCCTATCAGGAGGGGTACTACCGCGGTGGCGAGCTTTTCAGAGAAGAAAAGGATGTTTTCTATGTGGATGAGGGCCTATATACCAGCTGTGATTTAGATGAACCGCATTTTCATTTTCATTCTTCAAGAATGAAGATGTTGCAGGGAGATAAAATAATTGCACGTCCGGTTATATTTTACATCGATCGGGTGCCGTTGCTAATTGTCCCTTATTATGTTTTTTCCATCAAGCCGGGGAGGCATTCGGGGTTTTTACCATTCAAAATTGGGAATTTTGAACGGGGCGCCAGTTCAATATCAAATGTGGGGTATTACTGGGCGGCGTCGGAATACGCGGATTTAATGGCATCGATTGATTACTATGAGAGTTATGGGCTTAATTATAATGCGGCCTTGCGATATAATTTGCGATATAATTTTTCCGGATCGATTTCCGGTTCTTACCGTTCCGAAACCACCTATCCGAATTATAGGGAAATGAAAACCAAACGTTGGCAATTAAGGGCCAATCATTCACATACAATCTCACCGACGTTTAGCATCAGGGCCGATGGAACGTTTATTTCTGATAAGAATTATTATAGTGATTTCTCCACGAACCTTGATGAGCGGCTAAATCGCGATATTAAAAGCCAGATTTCCATGTCCAAACAATGGAAAGGCGCCTCGCTATGCGTGCAGGTATCACATGTTGTAAATCTCGATAAGGAAAGCCGCACGGATGAATTACCAACTGCATCATTGTCAATTCCAGGCAGATCGTTATTTGGTTCTCAATCCAAAAAGCCGGGCGAAGAGTATAAACAGAAGTGGTATCAGACACTTTACGTCTCATATTCGTCCAACCTCAGAAATTATAGCAGTAGAACTACGGATACAAGCGGATTTAGGAGCAGGAAGGAATTTGCGGTAATCAATCATAATCCTTCTATAAGAATTTCGCCCATTTCGTTGTTGAAATATTTCAGATTTGGCCCCTCGTTCAGCTATCAGGAAACCTGGTATAAAATCTTCAAAACCGATCAAAGTGATAAAGCAGGGATCGATGCCGCTGAGACCTATCGACGCTATTCCTATAGTTCCTCGGCATCGCTATCGACCGATGTTTATGGGACGGTGCATCCCAATTTATGGGGGCTGGAAGGATTAAGGCATGTGATAACGCCGTCCATATCATTTCATTATGCGCCCGAAATAACCCGTCATAATAACATAAAATCTTATACCGGTGCGGGAGGAGGCGGTAGCAAGCAGAAGACCTTATCATTTTCGCTAAGTCAACTATTTCAGGCCAAAGTGAAGTCGGGGGAAACATCCAAAAATCTTGATTTGTTATCGATAGGGAGTTCGGTTGGATATAACTTTGAAGCTACAGATCGAAAATTCTCGGATTTGGCAACCAGCGCTCAAACCTCTCTTCTAAAAAATATTAGAATGTCGGTCAGTATGAGCCATGATCTGTATGAACCAAATACTGATAAACTCAAATTATGGTCGCCTTCTCTCTCTCGATTCAGTATTTCCACCTCATTCAGCACGGGTGGGATATTCAGCGAATATGGCGATATGGATACATCTGCAGTATTGGGAAAAAAGGGTCAGCAGTTTAAGGAAAAGCAAAAATGGAGTTTCTCTCTTTCGCATTATTATTCAGAGAGCGGGAGGGATTCATCATTTTACAAAACACACTCCGCCAATTTAACGCTTAAATTAAATCTTACTCCCAATATGCGTCTTACCTATTGGCAGACCTATGATTTCAGCAGGCATCGAACCATTTCAAGGCGCATTGAAATAGAGCGCGACCTCCATTGCTGGAAGGGATATTTTTATTGGATTCCCGATGGCTCCAATAAGGGATATTATTTTCGTCTGAACGTAATTTCCATTCCGGAGGTAAAATTCGAGAAATCAGAATCAGGCGTTAGAGGGGCATTTTTCTAATCTAATATCATTTTCTATATGACATCCAATATATAATCGCACCGACATAGAGCCGCAAATTGTTGTCTTGTCAGTCCCCCAAGCGTGACTGATAACTCATCCA
>JAGVEJ010000214.1 GCA_020058225.1 Candidatus Zixiibacteriota bacterium
TCTCTGTCTTTCTTTGCCACGATATCCAATCAGGCGGCAATCGAAGACAAATTCTCCATTGGGAATTGGTAGCTTTGATAGAGGAGCATCGAGACCCTTGCATGATATGGCTATGCCATTAATATCACACAATTCGTTTTGACCATTTTTGCATGTCAATATCATCGGCAAAGCTTCATAGGCAGGTAGAACGAGATATTGTTGATTTGCAGAAAGATTATCCAAAGACCATATTCGTTTGAACTGCGATGATCGACTAAGGGCCTGTTTGGCATTGGATGTTTTTTCTTCCGGCTGAAAATATGATAGCTCTTTTGTAATCGAGGTATCATTTACCGAACCGCGATAGACCAACGATGTTTCCAAAACCTTTTCAATTCCGCGGTAATTGAAATAAGCCTCCCGTTTTTCGCCGGAAGGCGTGTCATACTGATGAAATGGTCTATGGCGGCATTCCCGAATATCGGCGCCACAGATGGTGCATTCCGGGAAATTGAATATGAAGCTGATGGAACATTCTTTATAGATTCCGGCATCGATATTATTCTTCAGATTTTCATCATTATCTGATGCTTTCAACCAGTAGAAATAGGCCTTAACCCAGTTGATATTATCGCGTACAACTTTCTCGGCATAAAAATTCCGTGCAATCGGAAGAGTATCTTTGCGATGGCCTATTAGGACCGGAGAATCAATCAAGAGCTTTGTCAGATTTTGATATTCATCTTCGGGAAAACATCCCCCCTGGCTATTTATCTGATCGGAGACAATGTACATGGCTCTGATATGAACATTATCAGCGGTAAGTGTTTCCGGTGGATTAATATTTTGATTGATTTTGGATATTAATTCATCCGGTATAAGGCCGACCTTATCGGCAAGTTCAGCTGTTAGTTTTCCTAATAATTCGCTCATTTAACCTCCTCTATAAATGCGGCTCAACTCGGATTTACCATCAACTTGATGGTAAAATTGCCGGCGAGGGGAGTGCAAGAGACTGCATATATAATGCCGAATGGTGGGAAACGGTCTTTCCTTCAAAACAATTCCCATTGTCCCACAATAGGTTGCGGCAAGCAGGCCATCATCAGCCATTGGCATGACAATTGCTTGATTAGAAGATTGAAGTTATGTATATATTAGCCCTGAGGAGCAGAATGGTAGTTTATAGACTAAAGCGAAAAATCTCTTTCAAATGGTGGATTGCCGGGATAATATTTATCGCCACTTTGTGCATTACCTTCAACGACCTGTACGGCGCACTTTAATTAAGGCAATTATAAAATTTCAGCCGGCTCTGCGATAAGCGAAGCCGGTTTTTCATTTTTCTGAATTCACTTTACCCACTTTCTGTTGCAATCCCGCTTCACAATCTCCCGACACGTGGATTTATTAACGGAGAATCCGGCTTGTGTAACGGCCATAGCGCCAAAGCCAGCGCCATTAAACTGTCGCATTGATTATTGTCATCCCACCGGGCGGAACGAAGCTCATCCTCAAGCGACCACGGTGCGCCATTGTCTTCGGGCAATTCCCAGCGATGATATTTTATTCTCCCCATACTATGAAACAACTCCAGATTGGTTAAAAGCTCGGCCTTCGTTTTGGGGGTAAAAATTATAGCCGTCGGATTCAAATCAGCCAATTGAGAGATAACAACATCGCCCAACCCGGTGGCATCAATTACTAACCGCCCGGGATATTGTTTCTGCTGTGTCCTTATTTTCTCCAGAATAATATTCCAATCCCATTTTTTAATTCTGGTCAGGGCCGTCACCCGGCATTTCCCATTTTGAATTTCCACGGTAATTCCAACGGTAGCGGTTTTCTTACGGGCGAGGTCCCATCCGGATATATAATGGCTTCCCCTTTGAGGCTGTAAATAATCCAACGATGGTATTCCCTCAATAAGCGCCAAATCGATATATTTACCCGGGATAACCTCACCGCCGGAATCGACAAACTGCCCCATAATATTCTGTGCCACCCGCTTCTCGCTTAGATATTTCAACTGCATATTAAGATATCGAGAAGATATATGAACATTTTCGCGTGAATCGCCGGATTGGATATAAGTATCATGGGGACGATCTTGTAACTCTTTCATTCTGCGATAAAACCAATTCTTTCCATTGGGAGTCGATATCAAATCAAGCCTGCCGTTACGGTCGGCCAGTCGCATTTTGATTACCTCATTAACCACATACTCGGCATCATCATCAAACGCCACTTCATCAAAGATGAAATAATCATAATCATTCCCCAATAAATATTCGCCGCGCCTTTGAGTGGAGCGGGCTTCGATGATGGCGCCGTTTCCAAGAATCAATCGCGGGTATGGAGTCATGGTTGTTTTTTTTATAAGTCCCTCAATGCGGCAGGAGTTATTTAAAATCCGTAGTACCATGTTGAATATAATCTTGGCCTGATCAAGCGTAATGCTGGCCGTCACAATATGATATTTACCGGCACGGTCATACTTCAGGTCCCGGATACGAAATATGGCATGATGGATTATCTTTATTGCGGATGCAAAGGACTTTCCCCAGCGATTGCCGGTGACCAAGAGATTTTCGGTTTTATTGCTTTTCATAAGCCATTCTCTCTGCCCGGCGTGCGGCGTAATATCAAGAAACTTTTCGGCGAAGAAAGGGATATCGCCGACAGAACGGCGCCACGCGGACTCGGAGAGAAGATCGTCGATATCCGGGTGTTTTTCTGGGGAGTTCATGTTAATTATTTTGCATTTGTAGTGACGCGCCCGACAGGACTTGTTGAAACAGGCACCGTGTTAAAACCACATTCCCGCGCCGTAGTCCGCCGCGGCGGACTGCCGGCGCTTTCTTAGGTTTTTTCAACACAGGCCGGTGGCGGGTCAAATAATAATCATATCAATCCTTTGATTGCCTTCTGCGCCGCTTCCTTCGAAAGAAGTCCCGCGGAAAAAAGCTTCAATAAATTATCGATTCGGGTTCTATCGATATCAATCCTTTCCGAGGCAAGATAGGTTAGAGCATTATCAAAAATCCAACGGCAGTGACAATTGTATCCATTAAGCGCCAGTTCCATATTTCCCAGCCATTCCAAAAAGCGGGCTGTCTGCCTTTGCACCGAAATCACTTGCCGCATCACCAAATCATATTTGAATTGCGCCCAATTGTGGGTTGTGCCATAGCTGTATCCGAGCATAAAAGGAGCCAAATTGGTTCCGCAACAAATTTCCTCAACCATTGCACGATGATTAAAAAACCATGTATTTCCAGCCCCCTTAAGATTTGATGGCCCAATATATTCAATTTTGACATTATCCCATGTCACCGGATTATCTTCCAATTCACAATCTCGTATCATCGATACTGTTTCATCAAAATACTCGTTTATTCTTCCAATATAGGCATCATCAGATTCACCTGATTGCTTTTCGGGGGGGACTATTTTGACATGTAGGCGGTGATATCCGGCATTGTGGGTGGTGCGGCGCATATCATCAATCAGCTGTTGTTCGATATATGCAACAAAAGGAACCGCACCCAATATAGATTTGCCCAGTCCATGAGAGACATCGGTATTTAGTCCCAAATAATAAAAATCATCGCTATCAAGGCTTAATAGGCCATTCTCTGTTTCCAGCGCCAATTGGACATTTGTATCATTGCCTTTTATCAGAGAAATATAACCCGGGTCAATTGGCTGGAATCTTTCGATTCCGCTCATATCCGGTTTCAGCAAAACGAATCCGGCAAAAGCTCCATCCGTAAACAATGATGAATACATAAAGGGCAGAAATGACTCCAACCCGCCATCCTTCTGAAAGGCAAATGGATATAATCGTGTCATAAGCCTGTCAAGTAATTCCATGGCGTTGGTTTTAATTGACTCCAAGCTGTCATCGGCAATTTCAAATCTTCCCGGCGCCGATGCCAACCGACTCCATGTCCAGATGCAAGAACTCATAAGGGGGATATTGTCACGCAGAAATCGATAGAGATCGATTCGGAATTTTCGGGTTTGAATGTCTTTTGTGTTCCAGTTTAATTGTCCGGAACCGGAATATTTGCGACCGGGAAGAAAATTCAATTCCATTTCCCGACGCAAATTGGGTTCGATTTTGGAATTTTTAATGGAATACATATCCGCCTTTCATTTTGATTTGGTCCTCTATTAGACCGGCGGCTAGAAATTACCATCAATCTTGTAGTAAAATTGAAATGGCCAAGTTGAAAGCGCTATTGGATCAAAAGGACAGATATTAATAGCAATTAACGCAATGGCTTGCCTTTAATATGGCATATTTTTGCACATTTTTTATACATATTTATCCAAATCCCCAATTATGGTTTTTATTCTTTTATAATCGATTGATTATTAACAACTTAAGGGGCGTAAACATGGTGAGAAAAACGGCATTGAAATTGCTCGTATAATATATGGATTTAAATATCCGATAATATTGTAATGATGTAACTATTATATGAAGGTGAATAAGCTATGAAAATCAGGATTGCGGTGCTATTGACTTTGGCGTTTTTATTCACAGTCAATGCCGGAGCCTTTGAATATAAGCTTGGCCATGACTTTGGGAATCCTTTTGATTACAACAACAATTATAGTCCTATCTATTACCCCTTTATGGGTCATTTGCCATCACCCGGCTGGATTGGCGAGGGTGGAGAAAAATTTGACCTTGAGGGATTTCATTTCGCCCAGAAGGGTAATACCATCCACTTGGCGCTTACCAATTCTTTCGGATTATCTGCCTATTCATCGGTTTGGAGAAGAAATTATAATATCGGCGATATCTTTTTTGGATTTGATGGTTCCAAAACCACCTATGCCATTGATGTTTTTGAGGGCAGATTATATCAGGTCAATTCATATTCCCAGATATATAATGTGCCAGGCTCGTACTACGGCTACCCTACCATACGCAATGCGGTAGGCGCTTTTGATATGACCTCCGGCAATCTCCTTGGCGATGTGGCGCATGAATATACTATGTGGAGTGGTCTTGAGACTCAGCCATTACAGGGTAACGGCGATACTTGGGTTATGGAATTTGCTTTCGATGCCAGTCTGTTGGGCGATTTTTCCAATGCCAAGAGTATTTCTTTTCACAATACACTGGCCTGTGGCAATGACGTTATGGATGAAACCTTCTCCGTGGTTCCCGAACCATCCAGTATGATTCTTCTTGGCCTTGGGATGCTTGGACTTGGCGCCATTAGAAGAAGAAAATAAGTAAATTGAAAACTCCAAAAAAAGGCCCCATCATCGATGGGGCTTTTTTATTTCCCCTGCTATTGACATTATCGGATTTTTTTATCATTTTGGGCGAACCAAGGAAATGGTAATATCGTTTAAGTAAATATTATCTTGAAACCACAAATAATATAAGTGGGATTTAATGCTGAAGTCAAAATTCATAAGAGTATTGTTACCTCTGGTCTTTACGGGTCTAACTTTATTAGCAATGGGCTGTTCCCAAAACAGCAACGTACAGATCCGCTATAAGGCTGAAAAGCTGCTTCATTCAGCTGAAAAGCTTTATGAAACCGCCACAATCAAACCAGATTTGAATAACCGTGAACTCTGGGCGCAAATTAAGCAATCTTATAATAATGTGGCAGAATTTGTTCTGAAGTATATTGATTCCCTGCCTGCGAATACCCAATTTATCGAAAGAGCGGAATTGGAGTCTATCGCCTTCATGGCGGTGAATCGTCTTTCAAGCATCTATTATTCCGAAAGGAACTTTGATTCCGCCATAGTCTTAATTCATAGACTCTTAGCGGCAACGCAACTTGAAGGAATACAATTACTAACCTCCGAACTGAATCTTGCCCGAATCCTTCAATCCAAAGGAAATTGGACCGAGGCGATGAAAGTATTCAGATCAATTATTGATACTTTTTATCCACCGGTGGATAATGATAACCAAATAATTTCTCAGGCGCTTAACCTGCCTTTGGAGCTTATCCGAGTTAATAGAATGATTGGCGACACTCTGGCTCTGGCGGGAGAAATTGAATCGGCTCACCAATATTACCAAAGATTAATTACAGAATGGCCCAATTCGGCGCTTTCCACGGCGGCTATCAGCAATCTGGCAAGGCTTTATTTTGATGAGGGGAATTGGGATAAGGCGATTGAAAATCTCGCACTTCTCAAGGATTCAACCGGCCAGGTCGATTTATCGGCCGCCATCATGATCGCTGATATAACCTCGAATGGAAAAAAAGAGCATTCCCGGGCTTTATCCATGTATGACCAGCTTTTGACCAGAATGACTGATTCTGCCACAATTGCGGCAGTTTATTCCCGCAAAGGAAGAACCTATTTTGATGGCAAAGATTACCCCAAATGTCGCGAAACCATGTCATATATCAAGGATTATTATTATAAGTTTTTCCAATCTAACCCAATCCCGCAGACATATATTGCCTTATCTTTGGCAAGGGGGGAGAAATGGAATCTGGCCGAAAATGAATTTTTGTGGTTGATTGATAACTATTCCACGACTGAGCAAGCCTTTGAAGCCTTTTTAATCATAGCCAATCATTATGGACAAATTGGCGAAATGGATAATTCCGAAAACTGGTTACGCAAGGGTGTGGAATTTTATGATAGAATGGCGAGGCAATATACGGGGACCGCTATTGAGGCTTCCGCCATTTCTTATAAGGCTGAAGTATCCCGTCGCGAGGAAGATTGGGTAAATGCGGCTAAATATCTTGAAGAATTATTCGAAAAATTCCCCCAAACCGATGCCGGACGTAAGGCTTTAATTAATGCGGCCGCCATTTACCGCGAAAAACTTCAAGACCCCCAAAAGGCGGACAAATTAATAGATAGAGTAAAGAAGGAACTAATGCCTATAGGTGAGAGTAAAAATATTGATTCTTATTCCGATGATAAGTAATAAAACAATATAATAATTAGCTGGAGGAGAAATGAAATCTAAAATCATGGCGTTAATCGGGATTGTCCTGATAACGTTGGCAATCAATCTGTGGGCTGAACAGGATCAGAAAGCGCCAGCGCCGCCACAAAAGGCTCAGCAGGTGCAACCGGGCGATCCATTTGGAATAACCGATACGGTTTACCTTGAACCATATCAAATTAATGACAGAAATTGGGGAGTACATGTCTCGATGTATAATGATGAGGAGATAGTAGCCCTCTCCATACCCCTAACTTTTAGCGCGGGTCAAAACAGATTGGTGGCCGATTCAACCGTATTCATTGGAGGCAGAGCGGAAAGCTTCCGAGTCAAACATGCCCGTCCGGATACCTCCACGCAGTGTGTTACCATCGGTTTGATTGCCGATATCGGCATTTCCGTTCCTCCCATACCGGCAGGCAAGGGAAAAATTGCTACTATTTTTATTTCCTCACTTGACAAGAAAGATATCAGCGGTTTTACGGTTGATACAACCACAACACCGCCAGGAAATGACCTTTTGCTGGTAACTCCCAACTCTGATGGGATTAAACCGGCTGTGATTATCAAGGGCGCCGGTAAGTCTGCCCCGAAGGAAGTAAAAAAAGAAGGCCAATAAGAGTTTCTACCATAAAATAAAAAAACCCGTCATTCCGTGCTTTGAAAGGCTGTGTCATGATTCCTGAAATGGAACATGATGATTTAATGGCCCTATGTGCCGCAAGAAGTTATCGGCAGATGTGGATATTTGCCATGCACGGACACGGCACATCCGGCTTTTTCAACAAGCCCCAAGGGGCTTGTTGAAGAACCCCTTGTTTTATGATGGGACGGGACAGGATTCTCCGTCATGACGGAGCAAATCGTAGATGCTGTTTATTTTTTGATAAA
>JAGVEJ010000064.1 GCA_020058225.1 Candidatus Zixiibacteriota bacterium
TCGGCATTCTGCTTGGTCATACTGGCCATTTCTTCCAGAGCAGATGAGGTTTCCTGTAGGGAGGATGCCTGCTCTGTGGTGGCCTGAGCCAACTGCTGGCTTGCAGATGAGATATGATCCGAAGCGGAGCCGACCTGCTCAGAACCGGCGGCCAAATTGCTGATGGCATTATTGATTGGCCGAGTAATTGAACGTGCCATCATGAAGGAAAGGAACAGCCCGCCAACCGCTATAATTGTAACAACGCTGAAGATTGTATAAAAGAAGCTGGACATTTCAGCCTGAACATCATCAATATATATCCCGGAGCCAACAATCCACCCCCACTCAGGGAACACCTTGACATAAGAAATTTTGGGGACAGGTTTGGGAGACCCGGGCTTGGGCCAATAATAATCAACAAATCCCGCGCCCTGACTCTGGCAGACACGAACAAATTCCACAAATAGCTTCTTACCATTTGGGTCTGCATTCTGGGAAAGGTCAGTGCCATCCAGTTCCGGTTTGAATGGATGCATTACCATCCGCGGTTCGGTATCATTGATCCAGAAATATTCATTCTGATCATACCGCATATCCTTTATGGAGCTTTTGGCGCGTTGTTTGGCTTCATCAGCAGTTATGACGCCGCTTCCGGCGAGTTTGGCGTAATGGTCTATGACCGTCCAGGCTGACTCTACCAGATGCTTGGTCTTGGTATATTTTGCCTCATACATTTTTTCCTTGAATTTGGGATAAATCCAGACCAGCACAAATATAAAGGCGACAATGATAACAATTCCAAGAGCCATTATTCTGGTCGAAAGCTTATACTTATTTAGCATATAACCCCTCTGCTAATGTTGGAAAATATCCTCGATGATTTTCTTCTCCAAATATTAGAAATTTAAAATGAATGATGTTTGGGCGCGGAGGTTGTCGGCTTTGTCCGCATTTTTATAGTTGGTCTGCCAATTGGCAACTTCAAAGCCGACTGAAGCCTGCGGCACAAACGCATAACGAACATTTCCGTAAACGCAGGAGTTTTTCGAACGGCCGCTGGAGATATCTTCATCTTTGGGGTCATCGAGACCATATCCGGCGCTAAACTGCACTTTGGGAGCGGCTTGTACCCATGCGGAGAACCAACCGCCATTAGCGGCAAGTCCGTTGATTTTGCTGGCATTCAAAATGCCGCCGAAGTAACTTCCGAGGTTAGAACCAGTCCAAACTTCACCGGAAAATCCAAACTTCGGCGTAGGCGCAAAATAGAGATGGAAATTGGCCGCCCAGCTTTCATAGCTTTCCCAATGACCCTGATTGGTCTCGGCTTTCAACTGGCCCCAGAGACCGGAAACACCAGTTCTAAATGAGCCGCCGGAGGGGAGAGTATGTTTGACATCGACTATTGTCTGGAATGAAGGAACAGCGGCATCAGTACCATCATCCGGGCCGTCAGCAGTTTCACCGGTAGCAAGGGTAAAGGTCGGGGTTAGGTCATTGCCGATGGTGCGGAAGAAACCTGTCCCCCATGTGAAATCGGTGTTTTCGCCGGCTTTATTATTGTACCAGAAACTGGCTTGCGGGCGCCGATAGCCGATATTTCCACAGCCCCAAAGGACTGCATAATTTAACGTTGATGGATTCAGGGGTGAAATAATATCCCAAGTCTGACCGGCAAGAAGTTTAAAATGACCGGTTTCGACTGAAAAGTAAGCGTGACGGAGCTGTAACATTGCCTTGTTTTCAGCAATAGTTGCGCCTGTGATGCTGGCATACATATCGAATTCCAGTTTGCCTGCCACTTTCACATTATTATAATTGACGCCTATGGCATTGAACCCGAAGCGGGTTTCGTTAGCCGTCATATTGAACTGCTGATCGTCACCTTGATAGGCCGGTGTCGGCACCCACATTACGAAATTGTTGTGACTGGTGAGATTTTGATCGTAAGCCCCATCAAGTTTGAAATAACCGTACCATTTGATGTCAAATGAGGGCTTATCACCGGCAAGCGCGGTTAAGCCAAGCGCCAATAGCGCCAAAAGCAGAATAATACTTCCCTTTTTCATGGGATTCCTCCTAAAAATATCTTTCATGGTTTCACATTTTCCCAATTCCATTGGCATATTTTCCACTGCATTCCTAAACTGTTGCTGAAGACATTTCCGAAACCGACATGGACTGTTCGGCATCGTCGTCTGCAAAGGCAATTTCGACACCGGTTAAAACTCGGTCGACATCAAGAAGTATCTTGACGGTATTCTTGACTTTTCCAATTCCGAGTATAAAACGGGTATCAACGCCAGCACCAAAGGTCGGGGGATCTTCAATTTCATTGGACTGAATATCCAGCACCTCTGAAACTGCATCCACAAGAATTCCCATTAAAACCGAGCCTTCTTCGCCGGCAATGTCCACCACGATAATACAGGTTTCTTCTGTATCCTCCTTGGCTTCCATATCGAATTTCAGACGAAGGTCAACGACTGGTATCACCTTGCCGCGCAGATTTATGACACCGCGGATATCATGCGGAGTACGCGGGACTTTGGTAATATCCATCAGTCCGATTATCTCTCTGACCTTCAGAATTTCCAGGCCGTACTCTTCCTGAGCCAGCCGGAAAGTGAGGTACTTTCCGGCACGGCTGTCCATTGAGCCGGTCCGGGTCGTAGCCTCATTGTTTTTCTTCATGTCATTCATTACTTCCTCCCTTCATGTTTATTACTATCATGCAATTATTCTCACGTTAATTGACCGCAGGGCAATTTGATTCGGCAAATTCAGCCTCTTTATTATGCCCTAATTGGTCATTAATATCGGTAATATTGGTTAAATAACTTTCTGAAGTGTAGTTATTGATATTCGTATTATCCTCCGATTGAGCCAGCGATATAACACCGCTGACATCAATAATGAGCCCAACGGTGCCATCGGAAAGAATAGCGCCGCCGGCAACCCATTTTTGTTGGCCGAATACCGGCCCTAAGTTCTTTATAACCGTTTGTCTTTGCCCAAGAAGTTTATCCACAACCAAACCCATGCGCCTTGTGCCATCCTCAACAACCACCACCGTTTTATCAATATCTTTATGCATATCCTTTTCGAGATCAAACAAATTGGTGATACGAATCAAAGGCAACAATTCGCCACGGAGATTTATCATTTCTCCCTTATTGGTGACGGTGAATATCATTTCTTTTGACAAGCTTAACGATTCCACAATGGAAAGAGTTGGGACAATGAATTTCTCTTTTTCGACTTTGACAAGCATCCCATCAATAATTGCCAAAGTGAGCGGCAATTTCATGGAAAATAATGTCCCCTGACCGGGAGTGGAGGTAATATCCAGATGACCTCTCATGGCTTCAATATTCTTTTTTACGACATCCATTCCGACACCGCGTCCGGAGATATCGGTCACTTTCTGAGCCGTGGAAAAACCGGGAAGTAGAATAAGATTGAAGACCTCTTTATCGGTCAATTCTTTATTGCCGTCAATCAATCCCTTTTCCTTGGCCTTGGCGACAATTCTTTCTTTATTAAGCCCTTTGCCGTCATCTTCAATATCAAAATATATATTTCCGCCCTTATGATAAGCCCTGATAGTGATATGGCCAATTTTTGGCTTTCCGGTCTTAGCCCTCTCCTCCGGAGTTTCCAAGCCATGGTCAACAGAATTTCTAACCATGTGCATAAGAGGGTCGCCGATATTTTCGACAATACTTCTGTCAACTTCAGTCTCTTCGCCGGTAACGGAAAATTCTACATCTTTACCAGATTTTTTGGTAAGATCACGCACGGCCCTTGCCAGTTTCTGGAATGTGGGGCGTACCGGTACAAGACGCATGGCCATCCCCATCTCCTGTATCTCGCGGGTGATTTTATTGAGATGAGTAATATTACGCGCCACTTTAGGGGAAGCCGTTTTCAGGATTTCATCGTCCTGTCCCACCATGGATTCGGCAATCACCAGTTCGCCAATGGTATCGACCAAGCGATCAAGTCTTTCCGTGTCGATTTTCACCATTTCCTTGATGGATACGGCAGGTTTATCTTTTTTGATCTGTTGCTGGCTTCTGAGGGCATGTGCTACAACTTTCGCCGGAACCACCCCTTGCTTAACCAAGGTTTCTCCCAATCTCTCATCGGGATGTTCCTTGTTTAAAAGCGCCTCATCTATTTCGGGCTGAGTTACCGCTCCCATTTCAATAAGAATATCGCCCACACGAGGCGGGGGCGCAGAAATCATCGCATTTTCGGGATTCTCCAAAATACGGCGAAGATTGTCCAAGACCGGGGCAACCTGATCGGCGACATCATACTGACCTCCGCTTTTAAGCGCCTCTTCCGTGGCATCTAAAAGCTTCCGCATGATATCGATGGCATCGAAAATTGCATCCGCAATTATCCCCGAAATCTGCACTGTACCTTTACGGGCAAGGTCAAGCAGAGTCTCCGATTCATGAGCCAGTACCCCAATCGGTTTTAGTTCAAGAAAACCGGCGGCGCCTTTGATGGTGTGAAAACTCCGGAAGATGGCATTAATGGCGGGTTGATTGTCCACGCTTGTCTCCAAATCCATAAGCATCTGCTCGGCTGTGGCGCAATGCTCGCGCGCCTCGATGATAAACTCGCCCATTATTGAGGAATCGCTGTTTTCAAGAGATATCACGAGCGGCTCTATGACTTCTTTCTGAGTTGGACTGATTTGTTCGGAGGCATTATCAGTCTCTGATTTATTAACATCCTGTTTTTTGCCGCTTGATACAGCTTTTGGGGAGGCGTCCGTCAAACCGATTTCAGGGGGAAAGGCCACTTCTTCGATAGGTCGATGATCACGTTCAATCGCCTGTAAACCGGTGATCACATCATTTAGAACGGAAAGCGCCCCTTCCTTATCGGGCGTTTCATTGAGGACAATTTTTTCCACCAATTTTGATGCGCCGGTTGCCGCCCGAGCAACAACGCCGGTGGCATCTTCGGTCGCTCGCACAATTTGCAGAAAACCTTCATGAATAGTGGCCAAACTCGGTAGGTCTTCCACATTGGCCATTATCAGGTTAGCCGCCACGGTGTCAATTAATTTTTCAATAGTACTCATAAAGAATCCCGAATTCCTTAAAGCTCTTTACATATTTCGATATGGTGCATTTGCACATCCCTCAGTTAGGTCTCGCCTCATACAGGGTATTGGGGTTATAAAATAAAAATGAGAGAAGACCTTCTCTTCCTTAAGCTTTTTAATCGTCTTATGGGATTTTTCCTAAAGGGGTTTTCCCTATATATGGGGGATTCTGTATGAAAATTGTCCTCGTTATGGCGCAAATCCAATGTTTCTATATGCAACATAATGGGGTTATCTATTATCTCTATCAAAATGTCCCCAAAAAGGTTTTATTTTGATGAACAATAATAACTTAATAGATATTTTGGGGTGGCGATGAGCAAACAAATAGTGTTACTTTTGTTTATGACATGCCAAAATATGAATAGAGAGTGATATGCAAAAAGATGAATGTCCTGATAATCAGGACAATATTAGGCATTTTCTCGCTGATATTTTAAAACAGCATGGCGAGATTTCATCCGAAGCCATGAGGGTTTTTGGCAAATTAGTCAGATTGACCCTTTCATACAGGGATAGACTGAATGCCGAACGAAACGAGACTCTTACGGTCGATGAGACCAGAAGGGGATTGGATGCCTACATGGCGGCGCTGAGTGCCGGGAAAATCCCGGATGAATATAATGATAAAATCAAGGGGCTGGTTATTCTCTGGCTTAAAGAAATCAATGGAATAACATTATTAAATGTTGACAGGTTATAAGAAGATTCCGAATATATCATAATATGAGGAATCATATTCACTTTTCACAGTTTTTGGTTTTATATTTAGGTGTTATGTTGATATTATTTTCCTGTTCAGGACAATCTGAATCCAATAATCTACCGGATTCTGCCTATGCGAAACTGCGCCAAAGAATGGTAGAAACCCAATTGGTTACCCGTGAAATTAGCGATTCTCTTGTATTGAAGGCGATGAGCAATATTCCGCGGCACCTGTTTGTTCCGAAGCAGTTTCGTGAAGATTCTTATCATGACGGCCCGCTTCCGATTGGGCATGACCAGACTATCTCACAACCATATATTGTCGCCATAA
>JAGVEJ010000137.1 GCA_020058225.1 Candidatus Zixiibacteriota bacterium
AATAGACGCCATGTCAGATAATATTTGTCGCCCCATGGAAAAATAACCAATTCCGGTTCATTGGGTGTTCCATTTCCAAAGAAAGAAACAAGGTCATTACTCGCAATGGTCAGAGCGCTTTGCGATGCGACTGTCGGCGATGGCTCAATATTGATTTCGGAATAAATTTTCCCATTAATTGTTCTCAACCTATTTTCATTATCAAAGTGAGTGACAATTTCTCCACCGATCACTCTCAATCCCTGATATAATTGCTCAAAGCGCAAATGATTAAGCCCCCCTGCATCCTTGCCGGAAGCCTTAAACCTAAGTTCTTCCGAAGGCTTTGATATTTTGTAAGCTCCCTTATTTTGCTCGAAAAAAGATATGGATGCGGCAATTTCCTCGCCGGATAAAATCGGTTGGGATAGATTCCCTTGGACAAAAGAGGGGATTTTCTGTGCATCTTCTGTATATATATTAACGTTTGGGTTGCTACGAAGTCGGTTTAATTGGAAGGCTTCTTCATCGGAATTTGTGGCCAATACAGCCACTCCCGTAAATAAAAAAAGCCCCACAATTATAACAACTATTTTCATAAAACCTCCGGAGATGAGTAAAGTGTTCTTCAAAATCAAAACCGCCGAGGAGGTGAGGTCGCCTCGGATGGCAAGTACTCCATCTAATTGCTTAAAATATAACGAATTATGAAGATATGTCAACAAAAATGTGGGCTGAAATCATATACTATTTTTATCCCGAATTGCTCATTCAAAGCGCGGTCAGGAGTCTCGAGACTGTCTCATAAGTCGTGCTATAATGTGGGGAATTAACTCACCATGCCCTCGCCCAAAATGAAACAATAAAGGGGAGCACATTTTCCCCTTCATGGATGTATCCCATCGTTCTCAGTCCGGCGGAGCATTTTTCCCCAATGTGACCTTTTTCTGCACAGATCTGCCTTGCCTAATGATGCAATTTGCATCACTCATAAAATAAAAAGGGACTATTGCCGACTACTAAAAATAGGCAGTATCTATTATTGGTCATTAAAAATTCAGCGGGGAGGAGACGTCAATGAACTTCTGGAAAAATCTGGGCTTACGGGCAAAAATAATGGGAATGTCCCTTCTTCTTTTGGCAATTTTCATTTTCTTTGCCGTGATTTCTTTCACCACCATAGAGCATCTGAAGGTAAATGGACCAATCTACAAAGAGATTGTGAAGGGGAAAGACCTTGTGGCCGACATTCTTCCGCCACCGGAGTATATCATTGAATCATATCTTGTAGTTCTCTCGTTGGTTGGAGAAAATAATCCGGGTGCCAGAGAAACATTGATTGGCCGACTCGGTCAATTGAAAAACGAATTTGATTCCCGCCATGTATTTTGGATGCAAAATCTTGAAGATGGAATAATGAAAAGCACTTTACTGCAGAATTCATATAATCCCGCGATCGATTTTTACAATATCGCGGAGGGGCAATTCTTGCCCGCTATTCGGCAGGGGAACATGAACAAAGCGCGGGAATTGGCTTATGGCAATCTTCTTCAAAAATACGAAGAACACCGTCAAGCAATTAACAAAGTGGTTGAGATGACTAATGAGCGCAATTCGCAGATAGAGAAAAATACCGCATCTGTCGAAGGAACCAAATCATTGATAATGAAATTATCAATGATTTTGGGCGCTCTCATCATGGTTGGCTTTTCGCTTTTTGTGGGCCTCGACTTATCCCGTTCGCTAAGTCGGATAGTCGGATATCTTGATGAAAGCGCTCAGCAGGTTGGTGTGGCGTCAAGTCAGATTGCCGGAGCCAGTCAATCATTAGCAGAGGGTGCCACAGAACAATCCTCGTCTTTTGAGGAAACGGCATCGGCATTGGAACAAATGTCAAGCATGACTGATCAGAATGCCGGCAATGCAAAGCAAGCCAATGTTTTGGCGACTGAAGCCAGTATGGCCGCCAATAAGGGAGGCGCGGCCATGAAGGGCATGACCACCGCCATAGAGGAGATAAAGAAATCATCAGATGAAACCGCAAAAATCATAAAAGTCATTGATGAGATCGCCTTTCAGACAAATCTATTGGCTCTCAATGCCGCAGTTGAAGCGGCCCGTGCCGGTGAAGCCGGTAAGGGATTTGCAGTTGTTGCGGAAGAGGTGCGTAATCTTGCCATGCGCTCTGCGGAGGCGGCAAAAAATACAAGTGCATTGATTGAAGGTTCCCAGAAAAATTCTGAGAATGGCGTCCGGGCCACGCAGGATTTTGTTCAAATATTAGGAAATATTACATCCAGTATTAAGAAGGTTAATGATCTTGTTGGCGAAGTGACCACGGCAAGCGATGAACAGGCAAAAGGGATCGCTCAAGTTAATACCGCCATCTCGCAACTGAGCGAAGTCACGCAAAGGACTGCTGCCAGCGCCGAGGAATCGTCTTCAGCCAGCCAGGAATTAGCTTCACAGGCTCAGCAGATGCAGTCAATAGTCGATGAGTTAAATGACATAATTAAGGGTAAGGGAAGCCACATAGATAAAAAATCCAAGAATATCAAAGCAAAAGGATTGCAACCGATTATTTCCGATATTGATGCCTAAAACAAATGCGCCTTGAACTGATAACTGATACCCCCCGAGCGGGCATGTTGAAAAAACTTATGCTATGGCAATTGTGCATCATTCAGGTTCATCGCAGTACCCCGACCTGTCTTCCCGTGCTTTGACACGGGTTCCAGAACGTGGCTACTGTCTTGCACTTATGCTTCCGTTTTCTGGGTTCCCGCTTTCGGGCATGTTGAAAAACCCGGTTGTGTCGTACAGATGCATGGCAGATGTCCACATCTGCCAGTGTCACGCAATAGCTTAGGGGCAGATGTGGACTCGCCACGGCGAGCCGTCCACACTTTGGGGGTTTTTCAACATACCCCACATCTTTCCATGCCCCCCTCTACAAAATCACTACAACTTTAATGGTAAATCCGACCCCAGACATATATATGAAGGGATATGAATTATTTTTTGCCAAGAAGGACAAAACAAAAATTTAAAAAACGAACCCATTTTTTATAACGTATTGATATACAAATAGATAGCGATTTTCCCAATGGGTTCGTTTCATTAGCGCCCCCACTTTCAATACATTCTCAGACACCCTTTATCGTTTTTACGCTCTAAATTAAAGATATTACCTATACACTGTCATCAATCGGTTTATGATTGACAATTTTTCATTTATTTATATTATGGGTATATACTCACCGCGCTCGCAAGGATACTCGAAATCCTTGAGACGCAAATGATTTGATGATATGAGGCTGTCAATTTGTTTGCAAAATATTTAGGAGGCAACAGGTTCTGGAGCGTTATGATATTTCATACGTCTATGATATTACCTATTTCAGTTTTGTTCATTCTGCTATTTCTGCCCCCACTGTCAGCCGATCCCGGGTACCCCGATACAGTCAGGGTTGGTTCCATCACAATACTTGAGGGTGAACAAGCAGTTCTGTCGGTTTATTTCTATAATGATGAGGCGTTAACTGCGGTAGAAATTGTCTTAGACTACGACACTACCTACTTGGTTATTGATTCTTTTTCCCTTGAAGGCGGACGATTAGCATACATTCCATCCACTCAGGTATTTTTTCGGAATTCAGGGCGTTTATTGAATCTGGCCGTTCAGGATTGGAATGCTTGGATTCCCCGAGGAAATGGACTTTTATGTAACCTCTTTTTTTCAACTCCGATAACTGCCGGCGGGCATACGGTTGTAATCGATAGCTCCTTCTATCCGCCGGTTTCAAGCACCATATTTTCCGATTCGGTAGCCAATACACTTTTCCCGCAATTTGTTTCCGGCCAAATTACCATTAATAATATTCCATTCACTTGCGGTGATGCCAGCGGCAATACTCAGGTTAATATTCTTGATGTAAGTTTTATTATAAATTTCCTCTATAAGGGAGGTCCATCGCCATATCCAATAAACGCCGCCGATGTGAGCGGCAATGGCATTGTCAATATTCTTGATGTCACATATTTGATTAATTTTCTGTATAAAAATGGCCCGGCTCTCAAATGCCCACAATAGACGAATGGGTGAAACCGTCATTATCTAAGAATCCAGAACTGTCTATGTCCTGACTTCAATCGGGACTTTCAGAAATTATCTGCTGATAATGTAAGTAAGTCTATGGCTTAATTAAAGGCCTTTTTCAACCGGCTCGTCTGGTTGGTCTCTGCCTTAAATGATAGTGGCTATTGCCCTTTGCGGAATACGAAAATTCTGTTCCTTGATTCAGAACTCAGGGAGGACTTATCATAACACCCATATTTCTCAATCAATTGCAGGCCATTTATTTCGGCCAACTCCATGACTTCTTCACAAGTATATTCTTTTTCCGAGATACCATATAAAGCATTCTCCTGAGTAACCGAATCTATGGCAAAATCGCGAATTAATTTTACCCGATCATTTTCGAAAAAGTATTGCTCGCGATGCACCAGTGACGGATTTTTCCAGTAAAGCGGTTTTAATTCCTGGTACCATCGGTTATGGTTAACGCAATCGTCCTCGCCGAATTTATTAAGATGAATTATCAGAATACCATTAGATTTCAGCGCCTTCGCCGCCTTCTGGAAAATAATCTTATTTTCTTCCGGTGAAAAATGAGCCATCTGGCCACAGATGAAAAAAGCAAGGTCAAATATACTATCAAAATTTAATACTTTAATGTCGCCTCGAATAAATTCTGCGATAAGGCTCTTCATCCTTGCCAGCCTGATCGCCATTTTTATCGGATATCCTCCAATATCAATTCCCGTAACCAAATGATCCATCTGGGCCAATCCCAGTGCATGGCGTCCCCCGCCGCAGGCTATATCAAGTACTTTGGATGGTTTTTCCTTCAGGTAGCTGTCAATAAAGATAATCTCTTTTTCCGTTGGAATACCCCAATCATGATTTAGCTTATATAATCGACGGGAAAATTGATAATCATGATAAGGCAGGGTCATTTCAAAAGGCGATGGTTTCTCGATATTGGATATTGATGTCAGGTCAAGAGCTTTATATGTTAGCATAATTTCACCCAATTACTATGTCGGAAAACAGCGGATAATATTTATTGTCAATGAAGCTGCGCTTGAGTTGTTGGGGAATATGTATATAAAGTGAACTGGATATGGGGAATTAGCCAATTATTGTGTCAATAATTCGGCAATCTTTTTTCCCAAGTCATTGGCCTCAGCCAATTTTTCAGCATTTCTTAAAACCGCCCCTTTTTCCCAGCTTTTCGATTCATATGTTACCAGACCACAATTGGTCACCTCTACCCATTTAAAGAATCCCGCTATCACTTTGCGGGCCAATTCAAATTCGCCGCGATACCCTCCTACTATTATCATTCCCCCAAGTCGCTTGCGTTCAATTAGTTTCTTGAAGGGATGGTTGCCCTTATTTTCAAAATCGGCGGGTCGAAGACAATTGCAACGATCAATGAAACTTTTGGATTGGGCGGATACCGAGTCAAAATATACCGGAGTCCCCAATAGCACAATATCACAACTAATCAATTTGCCATAAATAGGATAGATTTCGTCATGGAAAAAACAATATTCCGGTTCTGGGCTTTTGCCGCATGCCTGACAGGGAATATATTTATAATCATTAAGTCTGATCAATTCAGTCTTGATTTCCTCCTTCAAGGCGGAAGCAATTCCCTTTACTACTGTCCCAAGCAATATCTCAGTTGAGCCGTTTTCCGTTGGGCTTCCACTAATTGTCAATATATTCGGCATCTATTCTTTTTAGTTCCTCAAGCCGATCGTATAAACTTAATAAATTTTCTTCCAATCTGCTCTTTTCCCGAAAAGCATCTGAGAGCTTTTCCCAATTTGTTTTGGGAATATTGTATTCAATATCTCTTTCAATCATTTTTAGGGCATTTTCATGATCCTGAATTTTGGAACTTACGGACCGGATTTCTTTTTTTATTCTCCCCTTGGTTTGCGAGAGTCTTTTGAAATCAGCATATTCTTTTAATTTTTCCGGGTCCGAACACTTTTTGATCGGCAATTCCTTTTGACTATCTTTCTTTTCTCTATAATAACTATAATTGCCATTGTAAATCTTCACCATACCGTCTTCTATTGCAATTATTCTCTCAGTAACCCGATCAAGAAAATACCTGTCATGGCTAACCATTAAAAAACTCCCCGAATAGCTGAGCAGGGCTTCCTCAAGCGCCAGGCGGGAGTCAATATCCAGATGGTTGGTCGGCTCATCGAAAATAAGAAAATTTGCCGGCAGAAATAGAAGCTTGGCCAAAGCTAATTTGGTTTTTTCACCGCCGGATAGAACCGCGACTTTCTTCAATACATCCTCGCCGCGAAATCCGAATCTGGCTAAAAATGATCGAATGGTACCAACCTCCAACAATGGATCCACCTGCCAGAGTTCATCGATGACAGTGCTATCTGCATTCAAATCCGTCAATTCCTGATCAAAATACGCCACATCAACTTTTTGCCCTAACTTGATACTGCCATCAAGCAAATCCAACTCGCCAAGCATTGATTTCAGCATGGTTGTTTTTCCAGAACCATTTTTGCCGATTAGGCCGACCCTGTCGCCCCGATATAAATTAATGGAAACATCATCAACTATGGCATGATTTCCATATCCGAAGGTTGCCTTTTCGATGGAAAGCACCAAATTGAATGACCTTTCGCCCGAATTCAAGGATATTGACATTCCGCTCGCTTGACCGGCAGGCAATTCAATCCGCTTTATTCGCGCCAGATATTTCATTTTTGATTGAGCCTGCTTTGTTTTCTGGCCGGCCATATTGCGCCGGACAAAATCCTCAAGCCTTTTTATTTCTTCCTGCTGGTGTTTGTAAAGATGCAAGATCTGGTTTTTTCGTTCTTCTCTCTCAATCAAATATTTTTCAAATCCATTGAAATACTGCTCAATTCTATTATTTGATATTTCCCAGACCTTGGTAATAGTGTTG
>JAGVEJ010000049.1 GCA_020058225.1 Candidatus Zixiibacteriota bacterium
AATATTGAAAAAGTAAATCTAAACTCCTATGATTAAGGCAAAATATAAGGAGGTATAATGAAATTCAAAATTCCAGTAATCGCCATCATAATGATATTGGCTTTCGGGGCATTTTCCCATGCCGATGTCATCATTAAAAAGAAGACCAAAATGGAGGGGTTGTTCGGTATGGGGGGAAGTGAATCCTCGGAAACCGAATATATCAAGTCCGACAAAAGCTGTACTAAGACCGAGACAAAATTTACCGGCGGCATAATGAAAATGGCCGGTAAGGGAAAAAAATCGGAAGATATGCATGTAACCCGTCTTGATAAGGGTGTGATTTGGAATATTTTCCCGGATAAGAAGAAATATACCGAAATGACTTTTGATTCCTTGAAAGTTTTCATGAACATGTTTAAGGATGGAATGGGAGACGCTCAGCTTGAAAATGATGAATACAAAGAATCCGATTATGAATGGAAAGTAGAAATAAAGGGCCCTGATAATGCCGGCGATGTCAATGGATTCAAATGCCAGAGCATAATCGGCAAGGCGATGGGAACAAATAAGAAGGACCCTAAGGATAAAATAAATATCGCCTATAGCTATTGGCTTAGTAATAACATACCCAATTTTGAAGAGATGGATCAATATTATAAAAATTATGCCAAAGCGCTCGGATTGGATGATTATCGTACACAGCAGGATATGAGCAAGTTTGCATCAAAATATGCCGGGCAATTAAATGAGCTTTTCGAGAAAGTGAAGCAAGCCGGCGGATATCCGATCAAAATGAGTATCTTGATTGAAAAAACCGCTGATGAGGAAGACGAGGCTGAGTCCGAAGAAGCCGCCAAAGAAGAAACAGGTGACGAAGAGGCCGAGAGTGATGCTGAAAGTGCAAAGCAGGCGGCCGAGATGATGAAAAAAATCGGCGGTATGCTTGGGCAAAAAGAGCAGAAGAAGTCCGCTGAAGGTATGATCACGGTAATCGATATGACTTACGAAGTGACAGCTATCGAATCAAAATCGGTTGATGATGCCAAATTTGAAATTCCGGCGGGATTTGAAAAAGAGTAGATTATTGGTATGAATAGGGTTTGATATTGCAGGGGCGCGGATGTGTGAAATAAGGGCGCACGCCGTGCGTCCCTATCATGGAAAAGCCAATCCGGCCGTTCGGGCAAGGCGGGGTTTTATGACCAGCATTTCGGAATCCCCTTCGGGCGGATATGAGAACCGGTATCGATTTCGATTAGTGGAAATTATCGCCCCCCAACAAATTATTGACTAAATCATTTAATTCGTATAATTTATGGTTGAATTGAATTCATAAAGAAACGAAATTATACGATATGCCAGGACCAGCCGCAAGAGTAGGTGATATGACAGCTCACGGTGGAGTAATAATGCCCCCGGGAGCCCCAATGGTTATGATCGGAGGGATGCCGGCCGCCTGTGTTGGCGATATGCATACCTGTCCAATGCTCAGCCCCGCGCCGGCTCCGGTTCCCCATGTGGGGGGGCCGATTATGCCTCCCGGTGTACCTATGGTGCTTATTGCCGGGAAACCGGCCGCATGCGTCGGCGATATGCTAACCTGTACCGGTCCTCCTGATGTAATAATACCTCCCGGATGCCCAATGGTTATAATTGGAAGTGGAGGAAGCGGCGGTGGTGGAGCCGGTGGTGGCGGCGGAAGCGCCGGCGAGGGAGATTCTGCCGGTTCGGAATTGGAAGAAGGGCATTATCTTGATGTTAAATTCGTTGATAAAGGCGGCAAACCAATCACCGGTGTGGAATATATAATTAAAACTCCGGATAATGAGGTGTGGTCAGGGGCATTAACCGGCCGTATTAAGAAAACAGGGATTAAGCAAGGGACATATAAAATAGAGCTGAAGGCTATAGCCAAGGCTGAGTGGTCTGTAAATGAAGCCCGGGTGGGGGATACGGTAAAATTGAAAGCAGAAGTTTCGGGGTTTGACTCCGGGGCAAAAGCTGAATTTCAAATATTTGAAAAAGATTTTTCTTCGGCTGATGATTTAATTGCCACACTGAAGGCCGAAACAAGCGGCGATAATGTTGAGGTTGATTGGGAATATCAATATGTTGAAGATACCGATGATATCATGACCGAGAAGGAAAAGAAGCTTGGGTATTCCTTGCCGGAATATTATTTCATTGTCAAGGTGGAAAACGCCATTGCCCGCTCTACTATTTTGAAATTTAAGGATTACGTCGAAATCAGACTGAAAGATCAAAGAGGCAATGCTGTTCCTAATGCTCAGTATAGATTATATTTTGCCAACGGGCAGATATTAGAAGGGACGTTAGATTCCAATGGTTATAAGAAGGTCGAGAATGTCCCCCCGGGGCAATGGTCGGTTTCATTTCCCGGTTCAGGACCGGTTACCAGACCATCAACATAAGTACCGAATGTGATTATGGAAAGATTACAATCAAGAGTGATGATATAAAGATATGTGCAGGGTAAGAATGGGCACAGAGCGGACGGGCGATGCGGTCGTTGTTGATGGCGAGGCAACGCTGGAAGCCCCCCCACAATTTGCGCCGGGACACGAAAATATAACATTCAGGTACTCTTTCAGACGTGGACCAACCCTTACGGCTGAACCAGTGGTATTAACGATCAAAGATAAGGATAATAACACTCTTGTGGATAATGGAATGCTTGGACTTGGAGGTGATCGAACCGGCACCTATGAATGGAATGGACAGGATTCGAGCAATAATTTGATTGAGCCCAAAAAGGCCCCTTTAACTGCAACCTTAAAAATTGGAAATAATTTAATCGTCCGTACCGTAACGGTGAATGTCAAGGTCGCCGAGATTCGTCTCTGGACAAGAACAAATTCCTATCAGACGGATAGCATTTTAATGAATACGCCTGACGGAAATCTGGATGTTGTCGCGACGGTTATGGTTAGAAACATTGCCGGGGGAATGGTGGCGATTAAAACCGCCATTGAAGTTAATTATTCATTTGAGGCTGATGCCAATAATGCCGTTCATACAAATTCTTTTGAATACAGCGGCGGCCATCGTCTTGGGAAAAAAGATAACGCCTCAGCCGTATTTTGGGAAAGAGATGATACTCATCATCCTACGGCATCAGATACAAGTAGCGGTGATAGTTATAGGCAGACATGTAAGGTCAAAACATTAACAACTGCCGGCGCTGACCTTGGAAAAGCCTTTATAAGGTTTAAGCCTTCAGGCGTTGGGGGCGATAAATACAAAATATGGGCCATGATTGTAGGCGAAGATTCCGGTGTGCAGGGAGCTTCTGGCATTCGAGAGAGAGTAAGGGCTGAATCGCATTGGTTAACAGTCTGGCGTCGCGTTTCATTCACCGCCCATGAAATGACCAGTTCCGGTCAGGACCATGTATCACGGTTGGGAACAGAAGCCATTCAGGGAGCTTATTATACAAATAATAGCACTTTTGTACATTATTCTCTTGGCGCCGTTACCGCTATTGATTCTGCCAAATGTGTCCAATATATTGGTTTATGGGACCATGCGACCGGCGCTCAGAGGGTCTGGAATACACATAAAGTAAAGGATGCCGGCAATAGCGAGGTGCCTTCTGCTACCGATATAACCGATTCCAATAGAACTCCCGATGCGAGTTTCACTGCGGCCCAAAGGGATGCCGCCAGAAGTCGTGTTCGTACCTGCGCTGAACGATGGCGCGATAGAATAATTAACGCATATACGGATTCTCTTAACAATTGGCCCACCGATGCGGGTGTTCCAACCAACACTGTAGTGGCTGCCGAATATGAACATCCCAAATATTCAGCTGATGCGCCGGATTCGGATTCAGTAACCGGCGAATGGAGCGGCGCTAATTTGACATGGCTGACAATTAGAGTGGAGGGCAGTAATATTCATCCTGATGCGCGCTGGGTGTATGGGCAGGGGTTTTCGCGGGCAGAACGGGCCTATATTTTTGCCTGCCCGAGTGATGATCGGTTGAAAAAAGTGATAGCCCATGAAATTGGACATGAAACCAAATCGCCAAATCAATTCCGGCGAGCCAATTTCCGGCCGGCTTCGGTGGGTGGCCGTGGCGAAGATACTGATCATAGCCCCAATCCCGGCCTTATGGACCCTTCCGCCAGCCGCGATAATTTCACGGATGCGGAAAAAAGTGTCTTGAAAGGAATGGCTAATCCATAAAATTTATGTGGGAATATGATAAAATATCTTATTACATTATTTGTTTATCTATTGATAATGGAAAAGAATATGAATGAGTCAAAGCCCGATAAGGAAATAAAATTCACCATACCGGATACCTGTTATGTGATTGGTGATTCTATTCCCCTTACAATAACCTATATTAATAATTCATCCGGTGTCATAGTTTTTAAGCAACCTGAAAAAGTTACTGAGGTGGGAGTATCAGTGACTCCCAAAAATAAGCAACCGCAGGGCGCCCGATTTGGACGAGTAATTGAAAAAGTCGTGGATGAAATTACAACGCGCCGGGTTGTTGAAAAGGCCGAAAAAATCACTCTTAAGCCCGGCGCTACTTATGAATTCAAGGAAGATATAGCGGCGCGTTTTCCTGATATTTTGCCACCCGGTAATTTGATTGTTCAGGTCTTTGATAAAACCAGTAATGAATTTACCATACTCTCCAATTCCATAGATGTAACTATCAATTTCACCATTGAATCGATCCCGAAATTAATGAATATTATTTCCGGGAGCGGCAATGAGTCTTTTCGGCGGAGATGGGCGGTGGACTGGCTCAGAAAATTTAAGGCTGATTTTCAACCCAAGATTCCTTTGGATGATGATACCGCCGAGGTTAAAGCAGAAATGGAATCACAGGTTGCCCGTGAGTTGGAAAAATTCCGCGATTGGTGGGCAACGGCACAGTACTCGGAACAAATCAAATTGCAGGTCAAGAAAATGAATGCTCAATATTTTATAGAGGAAAAACCGATTCAGCAAAATGAAAACAGGTAGGCAATTTAATATTACGCTTCCCGATGGGTGGGAAGATCAAACCATGTTTATGTACATGGGCCCTGAAGATAGCGGGGTACAACATATTCTAACTCTGAGTATCGACAATCAGATTGGCGGCAAGGATATAAGCGTTTATGCCGAAGAGAGACGAGAAAAAATTCTCGAAACATTGCAAAGTATTGATTTACTCAAAGACGAAGAAGTGACATTGGCCAATGGCAATAAGGCCTATGAAATGGTTTTTAAGATTATGCAAGCGGATAATAAGGCTATCTTCAGGAAACTGGTTTTTGTGGTTTTTGACGGCATTGCCTATACTTTCACGGCCAATTTTTCCAAGAAGACAATCAAGACTCTCGGCGCTGAAGTTGACCAAATAATCAACTCTTTTGCCCCAATCTCTGAATAGGGTTTTCCAAATGGAAACCAAATTTTCCAAAGCAACCGACAGCGAGCATGAAGTTAAGCTGGAGTCTTCATTGATTTCCGCATCATGGCGAGGCGGCTCTGCCATTGCCGGCGCCAAAGCAGGGTTGGAAGTTTTGACTACTTTTGTTGGATTGGGCGCTGATATTAAAATTACCTGTAAGACCGATACCGGGAAAAATGTCGGTAAGGTCTCCGGTGCGATAAAAAATAATAAGTATGTCGGTGAAGTAGATATATCGACCGATTTGAAAACCGGCGATTTGATTTATTTTGAAGCTGATTTGCCCGGCAATAGTCTAAAAGGGGAATCGAGCTGTATTCCGGTTTATAACATTATTGTTGATAATATAAAATGGAGCGCCAAAGAAGCCAGACGGGGCGATAAATTGACTCTAACCGCCAATACCAAAGGGGCTCCGGACAAAATGGATGCAAAAATAACCATATTTGAATATGACAACGATGGCGCTCATGATAAAATTATAGAATTACCCGGTGAGATTAAGAACGAAAAGCTGGAAGTTAAATGGGAATATGAATATCATGAAGATGTAGATGAAATTCCCACGGAAGAAGAGATGAGCAGATATGGCAAGAAGTATAATCCGCCGGAGTATTTCTATACCATAACCATAGGCGGCGCCGTTTTTGGCAAGAAGCAGGAATCGGGACTGCTGTTGTTCAAAGATTATATTGATATTGTACTTAAAAATCAGAATGGCAATCCTGTTCCCGAAGAAGATTATGTGGTCTATCTGCCGGATGGTACGGAACGAAAGGGGAAGCTTGATGAGGAAGGAAAAGCCGTTGAGAAAGATATCCCCCCCGGAGATTGTCGAATTGAATTCCCTAACGTTTAACCAAAATGGAATAAACCCCTGATGGGTAGCGGCGATAAGTCAAAATCCAAATATAGAGCTCTCAAGCGGGAAAAGAGGCGAGTCCAGAGCAATCCGCCCAAGGATGGAAAGGCCGTTGTCTTTGTCTGCAATGAAATTCTGAAGGAAGCTTGGGTATTCTGCAATGAACAGACTCTCACCGGCATTATAACCTTTCTTACTGAATCAGGCAAAGAGATTAAGCGTTCTCTTGTTTATGCATGGTTCTGTCAGGGAATCTGGACAGTTAAAATATGCAAAAAAGAGGTTGGCGCTGTTGATAGATTTGCGCATGTGGTAAGCGGGGAAAATGTTGATCCGATTATTGTTGATAGACTCCAGAAAATGTCGAAGGATACGGAGTTTTGTCTATATCGCTTCATAATTGACGGAAATCTTCCCTATGATCAGGTTGTTGAGTGCCTTTACTCTTCGGTTGAGGATAAGGATATTGTTTTTCGTGTCACTTATGCCACTTCCGAAAGCGGTGATAAGGGCGGCAAAATCAAGCCTCTACCTCTTTCAGATGATTATATAGAGGCTTTAAAGCATGAGGGAATAGCGCGAATCTATCTGATACTGCTGGAGCACTTTGCCGGAATAGCTATTGATGAAAGAGTTGCTCTTGGTGGAATTGACAGAAAAGAATATCAGGAAATTATCAAGATTAGGTCAAAAAATCCTAACCTTGATCCGAAAACCATTGCCCGCGTATTGACACGGGCCGCCTATGAGTATGGCTCTATTGATGGCGATTCGTGGGAGTGTTTGACATTAATGGTTGAGACAATGCTATATCAGAGAAAACGGCTTAATCCACTGGCAACTGCCAATCAACTCGAAATAGCCAAGGGGCTTCTTCGCCTGTCGGGCGGGAAACTGGAAGAAGATATCGGAATTAAGCGTCGGGGAAACAGCGTATTATTGTTATACGACAAATACGGAACGGCTATTCCCGCTTATATCGGGTATATGGATCAGTATTATCGTAATATTGATCTTGAGAAAGTTCCTTCTGTCAAGGTTAAACTGGGAGATTCCGCAGAAGCTGATTTTTTGCGCGTATTGGAACAAACATTTGCTTTCCCGTGCCGTGAGACCTATGTCCTTCTCGCCAGCGTTGGAGATTTTTATAAATTTATTGCTGAAGAGGTTCATCGAGTTTATGGCGGGCAGATCGAGAAGCGAATAATGCAGATGTTGCCGATGGCCATTGGATTTTTCGTGGTACATGCCGTGCTTGGTGTCATGGCCAGCCGAGGCAATCCTTATGCGGCGGGGCTTTTGGTTATAGCCAAGGCGGTGGGATGGATAATGAATTTTGATATGGGTATTGCCACTATTAAAAAGATGAATGAAGCGGGGAGGCATTTTGCCATGGTGGAGACCATACATCGCCGTTCTCCCAACGAGAAGGGAAAGATTCAATTAACCTCGCTGTCCCGCTATCATCTTCATCTTGGCGCATTGGCTTTAATTGACGCTATGGCTGAAGTCATTGCTATGGGTGTTTTCATTGCCGGGGGCAAGGCCGGCCAGAAGTTGGCGAGTGCAACTGCGGCAAGAATTAAAATAGCTCAGGAAAGATCCAAGGCAAAAGTGGAAATCTATATTGAAAACGATGCGATTACCAAAATAAGAGCCATAAAAGGTTCGAAGGTTGTAGAAATTCAAACGCAAAGTCCCAAAACCGCTATTGAACGAACCACACCTACCGGCAAAAAATTGAAGTCAGTTGATGATCTTCCACCGGCGGAAGAGGCTGGTCCCAATTTGGGTCGGCGGCAGAAAGCCGAAGCGCCTAAAGGGGGAGAAACTGTCAAGCCAATGGATTATAAAAAATATTCCACTAACGATTCTCAGGGGAGGCCGGCTTCTTCGGAGGCGGTTAGTGGGATACCGGAACAACATCTCAAATTGGCCATTCAAATTGCCAAAGAGCAGGGAGTTATAGTTATTTTCAGATCAACAAATCCGCGAGGCGTTCAGCATATCATTAATGGTCATCCGCCTAAAGGGAAAGACCTGATTGCCCTTAATACTGACCCCGTGACCGGTAAAGTTACCGCCAAGACCAGCAAGCAATATAATGTTGCAGTAAAGAAAGGTTATTATATTCTTGCCAAAGACGGTTATGCCTACAATCGAAGCGGACAGAAATTATCGGGCGCCGATGGAAAACCTGTGAAATATGATATGTCTGAGAAGGGTAAATTCGGAGAAGCAACTAACCGGGAAGGACAGGTCATTGACCCTAAAACGCGCAAATCGGTTGTCGGGGATTATGATGTACAGGATGTAATTCGCCCGAATTCTGCGGGGCGTAATTTGGCGCTGGTTCCCGAAACCATAAAGGGAGATGTGGTTGGACCTCATGTAAAAAAATTCTCAGATGCATTTAACTCCGAACTTAGGTCAAAAGGCGATGTTAGTCGTATTGTTCATGGCGGAGATGCCCAATTTATGCAATATCGAGCTTTTAGAAAGAATGCCTTTAAGGGGGAGGCCATTGGCATTCTCCCTGATGGCAGAGTAGTCCATTTCACCCAGGGCGGTATTGCCGATTTTTATAAAGCCATTGGCCGTTCTCGACTTGATATGCCTACTGGTCGAAGGTTACAGCCTTACAAGAAGGATTGATGTCCAATGCCTGAAGAACAAGAAAAGAAAAAAAAGAAGAAGAAGAAATCGAAAAAGGCATCGGAATTTGGTTTAAAAACCGGCGAGCCGACTTCATTGACTCATGTAATACCGATTCTGCATGTTCGGATTCCTATAGACCCAAACGATGCCGCCAGTAAGGACGATAAATTTAA
>JAGVEJ010000125.1 GCA_020058225.1 Candidatus Zixiibacteriota bacterium
CCGAAGAAATTCAAAGTTTTTCTCAATTCGGAGATAACCGCTCGGCTATTCCGATTCCGATTAGAATAAATCAAACCGTTATAACATCAAATAATGCGAATGACGATAATTATGCCATTATCAAGTATAAGCTGATAAATGAATCAATAGATAATCTCAATAATCTGCAATTTGGATTTTTTAGCGATTTCGATTTGGATGCAGACGGTGACCGCATAACCATGGTTGGCGAAAGGGATATGCTTGCCCAATTTTCGGGTTCGATGGCAATCGGGATTCTTCCCTTAAGCCCGGCCGCCGGTATTATGACCATGGAAAATACCGAGGGGAAAATCGCTTTGACGGCTATTCAAAAATATAATTTAATCTGCAATCAGGGAATAAGCATAAATGACAGCATGACCTCGGATTTTATGACCGTTCATTGCTACGGACCATTTAATATAAAGCCATTTGATTCAATGGAAATTTCTTTGGCCATGATCGCAGGAAGCAATTTGGCTGAAGTCGAAACATCGGCTGATAGAGCCTATTCAAAATTTCTTGGAAATACCGGGATTGATGATGAGGAGATATTGCTTCCAGCCAATTTCACGCTATATCAAAACTACCCCAACCCATTCAATCCGACGACGACAATTATGTTTTCTGCCCCGCGAGCAGAACGGTACACTCTTGCTATTTATAATCTTCTCGGGCAAGAAATGTGCACTTTATTTGATGGTATGGCTCTTGTGGGACGGAATACGGCTGTTTGGGATGGATATGATAAGTCTGGTAAACCTGTTGCCTCCGGTCTTTATCTATATAGACTTAAGAATGAGTCGGCAGAAATGACAAAAAAGATGCTTATGCTCAAATAATGACCGAAATAGATTACCTTTTGACCATTTTAGTGTTATAACAGTGATGATTGGAAAGGATAAAGATAAGATGAAACGCAGAGAATACTTCATGGCAGTAATAATAGCCCTTGCCATTATGGCCTTTTTTGCCATTTCGGCTATGGCGGTGCCATTGTCAAAAGAAGTTTGGGAGCAATTGAAGGCTGAGGGACAGCTTGATGCATATATAGCGAGAATGAGTGAGGCTCGTGCGCGCGGAGTGGATTCTCCCGAGCAGTTCAAACGCGCGACGACACTGGCGTTGAGCGAAAAAACGGTGGATACGGTGCGGGTATTGGTGCTTTTGGTTGATTTTCCGGGAAAGCCGGGCACTTTGGGGGATACTGCCAAATTTGATTCGGTGCTGTTCTCGGAGGGGCGGAAAAACCCCACTGGCTCTTTGACTGAATATTACCTTGAGAATTCCTATGGTACATTTTATGTCATCGGTGATGTCTATGGCTGGTTCACTATGCCATATTATTATACATACTACTCTACTCCGGATCATGGGTTGGGTGTATATCCTAATAATACTCAGAGGCTGACTTTGGACGCCATTAATGCGGCCGATGCTACAGTTGATTTCGCCTCTTATGATACTTACGGCAATGGGGGACATCCCGACGGCATAGTGGATGGGCTATTTATAGTGCATGCCGGTTACGGCTTTGAAGAATCCGGTGTTCCAAATGATATTCACTCACATAAATGGAGTTTGGGAACCTTAGCCGAATTCAAAGATGGCGTCACAATCGATCCTTTCACGGTTGAGCCTGAGCTTAGCTATTTTACAAAAATAATATCTCCCATTGGCGTGTTTTGCCATGAGTATGGGCATGTCATCGGATTGCCTGACTTATATGATATTAGCGCCTCAAATGGTATTTCCGTTGGGCTCGGCGATTGGTCATTGATGGCTACCGGTAATTATAATGGAGGTTCCAAAACGCCGGCGCATTTGGATGCGTGGTGTAAAAGCTTCCTTGGATTTGTAGAACCAATCAACATTGAATATAATATGATTGATGTGTCGATTCCCCGGGTTGAAGACAATCCCATTGTTTATAAAATTTGGGCGGATGGGATATATAACGGCCCTGAATATTTTCTTGTGGAAAATAGGCAGAAAACCATGTTTGATTCGCTTCTGCCGGCGGAGGGGCTTTTGATTTATCATGTTGACGACCTCAATGGCGGAAATAATGATGGTTTGCCATATCATGTGGCCGTGGAACAGGCGGATGGGCTATTTCAATTGGAAAAGACGTACAATAACGAAGGGGATGCAGGGGATCCATGGCCGGGAAATACGGGGAAGCGGTCTTTTGATGATTTATCAACTCCAAACAGCAAGGGGTACGGGCCGGAAATTACTCAGGTATCGGTTTGGAATATATCCAATTCCGGCGATACCATGACGGCCAATTTTGATACCAGATGGTCACGGCCGCATTTTACGCTCGATAGCGCTATATTTGCCGATGCCGATAACGACGGGGTTTTTGAAGCGGGAGAAAATATTCAATTATTTTATTACATGAAGAATGATTGGAAGAAAGCCAATAACGTTATCTTTAAATTGTCAAGTAATGATTCCAGACTCGAATTTCTGACTGACTCCATATTCAAACTCGCCATAAATGGCGATCAGACTGCAACAAATAATATTGATAGGCCATTTGAATTCAAGATTCCGGGGGAGTGGATTCCAGTTTTCGATTCATTCTATATCACCATTGAATCTGATGGCGGCCAGTCGCGCGAGTCCTATAGTTTTGAGAAGCAAGTTGGTCAACCGAGGGTGCTTTTGGTTGATGATGACCGCGGTGATGCCGACAATATGCCCTTCCAAAATTACGAAGATTATTTTACTAATGACCTTTATAAAATGAAAATTCCATGGGACTATTATAATAAACTCACAAACGGTTCTCCACCGGGAGCATTGCTTTCCCAATATGCCACAGTGATTTGGTTTACGGGCGATTCGGCCGAGGATTATTTACAGCAGGCCGATATTGCGGCCATGAAGATGTTTCTTAATAATGGCGGGAATCTATTCCTGACCGGTCAGGGAATTGCCGAGGATTTGCATAATCAGGACTCGGCGTTTCTGGATATTTATCTTCATGCGCATTATGGCGGTAGAGCATCATTTGCTTCTTATCATATTGGGGTTGATGGCTCGCCCATTGGCGACGGATTGAATCCTCATTATTTATTATCTAATCAGGCATTTAATGTTACTTCGCATATTAAGCCTGCCAATGGCGGATTTCCGGTATTTCGATTTAATAGAGATAGTTTAACGGAATATGCAACGGCGGTTGGTTTTAGCGGACCAAACAAAGTGGTATTTTTTAACTGGGGATATGAGGCAATTGGCGATAGCGATGTTTACACGAGAGAGATAGATACTATATATTCAGCTCCGGTTGCCGTTCCCCGCGACACTATTTTGGCTAACATCATGCGATTCTTTGGCGATATAGCGACGGATGTATATGATGAAGATAGAATAGCCATACTACCCAAAAATTTCATGTTGGAACAAAATTACCCCAATCCTTTCAATCCGGTGACGCAAATTAATTATTCACTGCGCCTTATCAGCGGGCAGGCAATACCGAATACAATGCTGAAAATTTATAACATACTTGGTCAGGATATCAAAACATTGGTAGATAAAAGAGAATTACCCGGGAATTATACGATTGAGTGGAATGGAACCGATGATACTGGGCATAGAGTAGCCAGCGGAATTTATTTTTATAGATTAACGCGCGGAGGGGATGTCGAAACCAAAAAAATGGTTCTCCTCAAGTAATCAGGTGTGGCATCCCGCAAATGAAATCCCGCCTTGGATAGGCGGGATTTTTTTTATGGCTCGAAATGATGGATTTTTTGTAGATACCGTCTTAATTGTCAAGGGCAGATCTCACGCTTGCCCTGGTTCATATTTGTACCGTGCAACTATTCCCCGCAAAACGTAGGGGCGCATGGCATGCGCCCGTGGAATAAGTTAAGAAGGGCACACGCCGTGTGCCCCTACGTTTTGTACATGCGCCGTCGGGAACCCTTTCCCGATGGAATTCCGGCAGGAGAGACTCTTTGCCGGCGTATGATAGGTTTTTTTCAACAAGCCATAAGGGGCGTGTTGAAAATGCCCCTTACCGCGCCGTCCCGATATCGGGACGGAATTATTACGATTTTTCATGAGATATCAATTCCAGATTATTCTTGACTTTCACTACAATAAGTGGTTGTTTGGCATAGTGATATGAATTGAGATGCCCATCGTTTGGTGTGGAATTTTCTTTTCATTATTTTATGAAGCCCACCGTGCACCTGCGACGAAGAAAAGTAGGTTGAGCCCCCTCCACAGGCGGGCATGCCTTATGGGCTCGACACAATGTCTGGAATGAAAAAATGGGTTTGATAAATCAAACCCTTATGATAGAAGAGGTTTGCGATGAAAGGATTGGAATATATATTTAAGCCGAAGTCGGTGGCGGTGATTGGCGCCTCGACTCAAAAGGGGACTATCGGCAGGGAAATCCTGCATAATATCATTGTCAATGAGTTCAATGGGAAAGTATTCCCAGTCAATCCCAAGGCGAGCGTTATACATTCGATAAAGTGTTACTCGACTATTCTCGATGTACCCGATGCGGTCGATATGGCGATTATTGCCGTTCCGCGCGAGATAGTACCGCATGTTGCCGAGCAGTGCGGGCAGAAAGGTGTGAAGGGGTTGGTTGTGATTTCGGCCGGATTCAAGGAGGTTGGCGGGAAAGGGGTTGATCTGGAAAATGAGCTAATAGAGATTGTACACAAGCATGGAATGAGAATGATTGGCCCTAACTGCTTTGGTATGGTGAATACCGACCCGAATTATAGTTTGAATTGTACTTTTGGGAAGACGCGGGCGCTTACCGGCCGGGTTGGATTTATTTCGCAATCGGGGGCGTTGGGCGAGGCGATAATGATACATGCCCGCGAGCTGGGAATTGGGTTCTCGATGGTGGCATCGATTGGGAATAGGGCTGATGTTTCCGCTAATGATATTTTGGAATATTGGGAACACGATCCTCAGACGGATATAATTTTGCTTTATCTGGAAAACTTCGGTAATCCGCGGCATTTTACCAGAATTGCGCGTGAGATATCACGGACTAAACCGATAGTGGCGGTGAAATCAGGCCGAACTCGCCAAGGAGCGGCGGCGGCATCGTCGCATACGGGGGCATTGGCGGAACTTGATGTTGGCGTGGATGCTCTGTTTGATCAGTGCGGGGTGATGCGGGTGTCCTCGATTGAGGAGCTGTTTGATGTGGCGGCGGCATTGGCCAATCAGCCGATTCCAAAGGGGAATAGGGTGGCGATAATAAGTAATGCCGGTGGGCCGGCGTTACTGGCGACCGATGCGTTAGTTGGTTTGGGAATGCGGGTAGAACCGTACACCGGCGAGACTAAGACAAAATTAAAGAAGGCTTTAACCGGTCAGGGAGAAGTAAACAACCCTTTGGATTTGGTGGCCGGAGCGGGGGGAGAATCGTTCAAAAAGGCATTGAATGTTGTCAAGGAGGACAAAAATTTTGATTCTATATTTACGATATTTGTGCCGCCGGTGACAATCAATCAGATGGACGTGGCTAATTCCATATTGGCCGGGATTGAAGGGTGCAAGAAGCCGGTGTATGCTTGTTTTATGGGGGCGGGCGAGGGTTCATCGGCGGTAGAATTCCTGAAGCAGAAAAATGTGCCGGTGTATTTATTCCCTGAGGCTGTGGCCAAGACATTATCGCTGGTTGACGAGTATCGCCGCTGGCTGGATAGACCAAAGGGGCAGTTTAAATCTTATAAGGTGGATAAGAAAAAGGTTCAGGAAATTATTGACAAGGCCTTGAAGGCCGGCGATAAGGCCGTTGTCGGGGGTATGGCGCTGGAGATTCTTTCTGCGTATGGCATACCAGCGGCTTTGTATGAAATTGCATATTCCGATAAGGAAGCAGTTAATATTGCGGAAAAAATGGGATATCCGGTGGTGATGAAAATAAACACGCCGCCCATTTTGCATAAGACGGAATTCGGCGGAGTGGTGGTTGATTTACGCACGGCCAAAGAGGTAAGGGATGCCTTTAATGGTCTCAAAAAGAGAATTCCCAAGCTTAAAAAGAATGAGAAATATTCGGTGGTTATTCAGGAGATGGTTTCCGGCGGATTTGAGACGGTGATTGGTATGTCAACCGACCCATCATTCGGACCGCTAATCATGTTTGGTTTGGGCGGCATATATGTTGAGATATTGAAGGATGTCGCCTTTCGGATTCATCCGCTAACGGAAAATAATGTCGATGAGATGATGAAGAGCCTCAAATCATATCCATTGCTAACCGGATTTCGTGGAGCCGAGCCGGTTGATATGACAACATTGAAAGAGGCATTGTTAAGGCTATCTCAACTGGTTTCGGATTTTGATCAGATAACAGAGATAGATTTGAATCCGTTTATGGCTTGTTCGGCCAAGGGCAAGTCCAAGGCGGTTGATGCCCGTTTTATAATCAGGAAGTAAATCGGGGAATATTTCGAAACTCAAATGAAAGAGGGAAGGCATGAAATTTGAGTTGAAGACTATAAGTTATTGGCCATTGATAAAAATATCTTTCGTGATAAATCTGGTATTTGGATTTATCATGGGAATTTTCTTTGCGTTATTTATCGGAATGATATTTTCGTTGGCGACAAAATTGGGAGGATTGAGCGGTATGCCGACCATGCAAGGAGAATTGCCGCCGCTGGGTCTGATATTGTTGATTTATCCATTTATGTTTGGATTCGGCGGAGCCTTTGTAAATACGATCGCGGCGCTTATTTTGGCTTTTATTTATAACCTTGTAGCCAAAGGAATCGGGGGGCTGGAGTTTGAAATGAATCAAGTGATGTTACAGCCGGTATCAGTTATGGCGCAACCACAGGGGTATTATGTTGCGATACCTCCACAGTCGCCACAGACATCACCACCACCGCCGCCACCAATTCAGCCATTACCGCCTGATATTACGCCGCCTCCGGAAAATTCGGGCCAAAATTAGCAAAAATTTTATTAGGACCGGACATGTCGTCAAGTGATATAAGAGTAAGAATAGCGCCATCGCCATCAGGGTATCTTCATGTCGGCACAGCCAGAACAGCCATATTTAATTGGCTTTATGCCCGTCGTTTTGGAGGAAAATTTATAGTCAGGATTGAAGATACCGATGAGAACCGCTCCGATGCATCATTGGTAAAACCGATTCTTGACGCATTAAAGTGGCTGGGGGTTGACTGGGATGAGGGGCCGTATTATCAATCGGAACGACTTGAGAATTACAAACCGTACATAGCAAAATTATTGGATAATGGTTATGCTTACAGGTGTTTCTGCACCCCTGAAGAGCTTGAGAAAGAGCGCGAAAGGGCGATGGCAGAAAAACGGGCGCCCAAATATAATCGTAAATGTCTTCACAGGTCAGGTGAAGAAATTGCAGAGCTTTTGAATAAGAAGACGCCTTTTGCGATCAGGTTAAAGATACCGGAGGGTGTTACCAGCTATGATGATATTGTAATTGGTACAATAACTCGAGAGAATTGTGAAATCGAGGATTTGGTAATCAGTCGAGGGGACGGCAGTCCGGTTTATAATATGGCAGTGGTTGTGGATGACTATGAAATGGGGATTACCCATGTAATTCGCGGGAATGATCATATTAGCAATACTTTCAAGCAAATACACATTTATCGTGCGCTGGGGATAACCCCGCCCAAATTTGGACATGTGCCGCTGATATTACGGCCCGACAAGAAGAAAGTATCCAAGCGTCTTGGCGACAAGGACGTGACTGAATATGGGAACGAAGGGATTTTGCCGGAAGCGTTATTTAATTTTTTATGCCTTTTAGGGTGGTCGCCAAAAGATGACAGAGAGTATTTGCGACGTGAGGAATTGATTAAGATATTTGTCTTGGAAAATGTTAATCCGGCCAACCCAATTTTCAATGAAGAAAAGCTGTTGGCGTTGAATAAACATTATATCAAAGAAACACCGGATTATCAGTTGGCCGAGATGGTGGCGCCGCTTTATGTAGCGGCCGGCTTCACGACCAAATATTGGTTGGAAACACGATGGGAATATCTTCTCAAGATAGTCAGTTTGCTAAAAGAGCGGTCGCGTCGGCTGACGGATTTTATTTCACTAGGCGAATATTTTTTCCATTCGGAATTCAAGTATGATGCTGAAGCGGTCAAAAAGGAATTTACGCCTGAATCGCTGAAGTTACTCAAATCCCTTTGCGAAGAATTCGAGAATATCGATGCTTTTGTCAAAGCCAATCTGGAGACGGCATTGAATCAATTAGCCGAAGAATTGGGAATTAAGAAGGGTCTGATAATTCATCCAACGCGGTTGGCTGTTTCGGGTATAACCGTTGGGCCGGGACTTTATGATTTGCTTGAGACGCTGGGAAAAAATGAAGTGATTAAAAGATTGCGGCGTGCAATTGATTATATTCAGAAAGCGGGAGGATAAAATGGATAAGAGAGAGCAGATAGAAAAAGAAATTGAAGAGCTGGAAAAGAAGTTCGATAAGAATCATTTCGGGGGGCTGTTTGAGCAGGCCCAGCATAAAAAGGATATGAATAGGCTTCAAAAATTGCGGAAAGAACTTGAGAAGTCGAAAGTGAAAAAATAATATTGATGTAGAATATCTGTTTCAAAACATAAATTTCAGGAGTCGGTAGATGAGCAAAGAGACATTTCAGGACAAAGCGATGCTATTGAAAAGCGCTATCAAGGGTGAAGAGGATGGATTTATGTTCTATGCACTTTTGGCGGAGAAGGCGGCCAATGCCGATGCCAAAGTGCGTTTGGAGCACTTGCGTGATGACGAAAAACGCCATAAGGCAATCCTGATAAATTTGTATCGTAAATTCCTCGGCAGTGACCCCGGAGAGCTTCCCCCGCAGGGAATCGGGCCTCTGGCGAAAGTATTGGAGAAAGGGAAGCTAAAACAGCTCAAGTCGGAAGTGGAATATATCAATCTTGCCATTGAAGCTGAATTGGCGACAATGAAATTTTATAAAGACGGCAAGGTTTTGGTTGATGACGCTGAGTTTCAGGATATATTTCACCAATTGGCTGAGGAAGAAAATGGTCATTATGAACTTTTGATGGCCGAAAGAGGCGCCATAACCGGAGGTTATTTTTGGTTCTCAAATGA
>JAGVEJ010000126.1 GCA_020058225.1 Candidatus Zixiibacteriota bacterium
AAGACCGAATTGGAAGACCTCTCCTTAAAATTTCTCCAGCCCGATGTTTATTACGATCTTGTCCGAAGGGTCGAAATGACCAAAGAAGAACGGGAAGAATATATTTCGAAAATAGTTGATCCCATAAAAAAAGCGATTCGAATGGCAGGCATCAAGGCCGATGTTTATGGCCGAGCCAAGCATATTGACTCCATTCATAGGAAGATTAATGATAGAAAAGTCGCCTTTGACGAAATCGCAGATTTAATGGCTATCCGAATTATTCTCCGCAACAAGGCTGAATGCTATCATGCTTTAGGCATTGTGCATGAGCTCTGGAAACCGGTCACCAAAAAATTCCATGATTATATTGCCACCCCCAAACCGAATAATTATCAGTCATTGCATACGGCCATCTTCGGACCCGGAGGGAAAATTGTCGAAATCCAAATTCGCACACAAGAGATGCATCATATCGCCGAAAATGGAATTGCCGCTCATTGGCTCTATAAAGAAGGACGCCAACAATTGGACAAAACCGACCAGCAGATGCTCTGGCTACGTGATGTTCTCGATTGGCAAAAGGATATGACCAACCCATCCGAGTTTATGGAATATTTAAGGTTTGACCTTTTCGCCGAAGATATCTATGTCTATACGCCCGGAGGCGAAATCAAGCATCTTCCGGCTGGAGCCACACCTCTTGATTTTGCCTTTTCCGTCCATACCGAAGTTGGTCTGCATTGCAACGGTTCAAAAATAAATGGTCGAATAGTACCGCTTAATACCAGATTACACTCGGGTGATGAAATTGAAATCCTCACCAGCCCGCACCGCCATCCGACTCTTGATTGGCTGAATATTGCCACAACTTCAAATACCAAATCGAGAATCAGGCGATGGATTAAGCAGGCCGGTTATGAGCAGGCGGTGGCCTTGGGTAAAGAACTTCTTGAAAGAGAGCTAAAGAAAAAGCGCTCCAAAATGCCCGATGATAATGAACTGCTGGAAATAGCCCAGGGTTTATCGCTATTATCCGTTGACCATTTGTTCTACTCCATTGGCAATGGCACAATCTCCACTCCGCATGTGGTTCAAAAAATTATTCCAGAAGAAGAATTGCCGGCCAAAGATCACAATGTCGAAAAAGTCCTCGATAAATTTCGCACCGAAAGAGGAATTCGAATTGAAGGAATTGATAATATGATGTTCCGCTTTGCCGGATGTTGTCAGCCAATTCCCGGTGAACAGGTTATCGGGTATATTACCCGAGGGCGGGGTGTTACGATTCATCGGCTTGATTGTCCGGTGGCGCAGGAGCTAACCAAACAGCCGGAAAGGACCATACCGGTATCATGGGATGTCTCCAAAGACCAGACTTTTGTGGTCAGATTGGAAGTCAATGTAGCTCCCCGCAAAAATATTCTGGCTGACATTACCGAATCAATCGCCGATAGTAATACCAATGTCCGCGGGGCTGATATAAATATTACCGATGCCGCCTCAACCGGTTTCATTGTTGTTGAGGTTAATAATTTAAGTCAGTTGGAGCGAGTCCTCGATAAAATCCGTAGGGTCAAAGGCGTCATCTCTGTCCGCCGTGCTTTGGGGGGAGAGCATTCGGGAGAATGATGCTTCCCATCCGAAATATCTTATTTGCATTATCAATTCTGATTTTTATTGTCCTTGTCGTATTATTCTGGAATTATTCAATTGATGATGCCTTTATCACCTTCCGCTATGCCGAAAATTTTGCCAATGGGCTGGGATTGGTATTTAATCCCGGCGATAAACCGGTTGAGGGTTATTCCAATTTCCTCTGGCTTTTAATCCTCTCATTACTTTATAAAATTGGACTTCCGGTCTATATATCAGCCAAAGTGCTGGGAGTAATATTTTTTATATCAGCGGCATCTGTATGGTTCAATCATTTTCGAATCCGCCTCCGGTGGATAGATAAATATTATTGGCTTTCTCCAATAATTTTCATGATTACTCCCGTCACCGCCTTTTGGGCTGTCAGTGGGCTGGAATTGGGGCTGAATGCCTTTCTCGTTGCCTATGCGCTGATTCTGGTTATAAAAAATAAATACTGGTCAATGCTGTTTCTGGCCATGCTTGTGCTTAATCGTCCCGAGGGGTTTCTCGTTGCCATTGCAATTGTCCTGATTGATTTTTTAATTAGAAAGATATCGGGGGAAAAAAGAACAAAACATTTCTTGGCCAATTTGGGCGCAATTCTGGCCATTATGGTAATTATTGTTATATTCCGTCTGATAATATTCGGGCATCCTTTACCCAATACTTTCTATATGAAATCACAATTAACCATAAGTGCCCTGCTGGAGTTGGCCAAATTGGCTCTTTATTTTTTGCCGATGACCATTCTTTTTATCTGGCGTATTTGGAATTATCTCAAGACCAAAGCTGGGGATGGATTTATTTTCTTTGGCCTAATATTTCTGATTCAGGGCATGATCAGCATTATGGCTTTACCGGTGATGAATTTCAATTTCAGATATTTGGTCTCCTTTATGCCGATATTTTTCGCCGTAGCATTAGGCGCTATTGATAATTTGAGATATTCCGGATTAAAAAGGCTTATTCTTCCAATAATGTTTATTTTCGCTTTTATTTCAATTGTGCCGGTGTATTCCACCATAAGGAACGAAGAAAAAATCATGCAGGCGCAAAACGATTTCCTGTCTTGGGTCGAACCTTTGCCGCAAAGCGCCAAAATTTCAATTACTGATACCGGAAGGATTCCATATTATTCCGGCAAATATTTCTATGATATATGGGGATTGACCTCCGAAGAAATTGCCCAGACCGGATTTAATCCACTAAGAGAATATTGGAGATTTCCCGATTACTTTGTTTTTATTGGATATCTCGAAAAAGAGGTTGTTAAATTGAGATTTGGAACGGAACGGCTAATTTATCAATGTATGGGATTTCAACAGGTCTATCCCCTTGTAGGTGCGGCCAAACCGCAAGGGGCAAGCGCCTTCTCACCAGGATATTATTATTTGGTATTTCGTAAAGACCAAAAAGCGCTTGACTCCTTGCTGAAAGAACATCCTATAAAATAATACTTGGCATCCCCAATTTGCCTGCGTATTATTCTGATATGGATGGCACAATGAACATAAGTTACTGTCCCTCGTGCGGAGGGAAAGTAGATGCCGGCAAACCATATTGCCTGGGATGCGGTTTTAAATTATCCGATGATACCAAGAGCGTATCATTATCAAAAAAGAATAATCTTCGTGATATCGCAATTATACTTGGCTCGCTTGTGATTTTTATTGTTGGATTTTTTGCTATCTCCAAATCGCCTCAAATGCCCAGAATGCAAACGCAGGATGATCAGTTTCAACATCCTTCAATTGCGGGAGTACAACCTGGGACAGCCAATGACTTCGATAAAGTTATCTCTCAACTGCCAAAAGGTTACGATAGCCTAATTCAAAACGGAAATCATTTCATGGATAATCAGGTATTCTCTCTGGCAATCGAATGTTATAATCGGGCGCTTGCTATTAAAAGTAACGATCCCAATGTCATAACGGATCTCGGCGCCTGCTATCATACCATGGGTGACAATCAAAAGGCGATTGAGTCATTTGAGAAAGCGATTTCTGTCAGCCCGGATCATCCGGTTGCTCATTTTAATCTTGGCATTGTTTACAGGGGAATGGATAACACAGAAAAGGCAAAATATTATTGGAAAAAATATCTTGAACTTGATCCGCAGTCGCCGATAGCGGATTCCATTAAAAAATATATCAGCTTAATGAAATAGAATTTCCTTTAGTCAACGACTACATCATAGACCGGGTTGTTGACCGGCTTTCCGGAAAATTAGTTATATTTCCCTCAAATCCCCCTTTTCATAAAGGTTTTTTTACGATAAATTTATCCCATGTGGAGAAATGCCAATAGCATAAATCATCAATATTTTTCGGAACTCCTCGACTTTGTTTATCCACCCTTTTGCCTGACTTGCGACAAGCCGGTTGAAATTCAAGGCGAGCTTATATGTGAAGAATGCTGGAAAAGGCTAACCGGACATGGACTTATTTTCTGCATCAATTGCCGCCAAATTCTTACAGAACGCCTAATATGCAAGAATTGTCATGATCAGAACAATTTCCCTGTCCTTGCTTTGGGGCATTATGTTTCACCTCTAAAAGACCTAATTCATCTTATTAAATATCAGGGATATAGGAATCTCGCCTATGGCATAATTGAACGCCTTTTTCCTCCATATATTGATATAATTCAAGGAGTTAATTCCAACCTTCTAACCCCTATACCTTTAGGCAGTTATCGTCAAAAAAAGCGGGGTTTCAATCAAGCGGCTCTTTTGGCCGATATAATTATGAAAAGGGTAAATGTGCCATCATTTGAGTCTGCTTTGAGGAAGGCAAGGGTTACCAAAGACCAGACCAAATTGGATATACTTCAGAGAGAAAAAAACATGAATGGCGCCTTTGTCTCAAACCCAGATTGGGTGAATGGAAAAAGTGTAATTCTGGTCGATGATGTTATCACTACCGGCGCAACTTTGAGAGATGCCGCACGCGCCATAAATTCTGCTGGAGGAAGAACTGTTGTCTCGCTGGTTATTGCCGCGGCATGATTGCGAAGAATTGAAGGTACAGATTGGAAAATTCTGATAATACCATAAATGATTTTCTTCAATATCAGGAGCTGGAGTGCGGATTATCATCAAACACTCTTGCGGCCTATAGGCGGGATATTGTGGAATTTGCCACCCTGTTTAATATTTCTTCCAATTATAACATCCCTGCCAAGATCGCCAATGATTATCTCTCCAAATTGAGTGGACTCAATCGAAAACCTGCTTCGATGGCGCGTAAAATTTCGTCGCTGAGAAATTTCTATCAATTTCTTCAGGAAAAAGAGTTGGTAAAAGGGAATCCCTTTGAGTTTGCCCGAGCGCCGCGGATTTCTCGATATCATCCTGATTATCTTACCATCAGTGAAATTCAAAAAATTCTGGAAACGCCGCCGGTTGATAATAAAGGCGGCATTCGTGATATTGCTATCTTGGAGCTTTTATACGGAACCGGCATGAGAATCTCAGAATTAATTGAATTAAAACTTTCGGCTGTCTATGACGAAATAGGGTTTTTGAAAATAGTCGGCAAGGGAAATAAAGAAAGATTAGTACCATACGGTCAGTATGCCAAAAGGGCGGCGGAAAGATATTTGACAGATTGCAGGGAAAGTATTAAACCTGTTATAGACGGCGATATTCTTATTCTCTCCAACCGCAATCGCAAATTCTCAAGAGTTGGGGTGTGGAAGATAATTAAAAAATATGCTTTAATGGCCGGGATTGCAAAAAGGGTGACACCGCATACATTTAGGCATTCTTTCGCCACTCACATGCTTGAGGGAGGAGCTGATCTCCGCACGGTGCAAGAACTATTGGGACATTCCAGTATCACTACCACCCAGATTTATACCCAAGTGGATAAGGACTATCTCCTTTCGGTACATCGGGAGTTCCATCCCCGCGAAAAGAATTTCGAAGGAGAGGGGGAATAGAAATGTTTCACTGTGCCTGCCGTCAAGAAGGCGTCGATATTGTTTTCTATCTTTCAAGGATGTTTGCGAAAGATAAAATTTCCTTTCATTATTTTAGAACTATCGATGAACTATTAATGCTATCACAGAGATATCATATCGATCTGGTAATACTTGCCGGTAAGGGAGAATTTCTGAGGGAAATTGAAATGGTTCGACTTATGAAAGAGCATATTTTTCTGGCAATTATTCCCACTGTACTATTTCATCCCAATCCGCCGGAAACCACGCTTATGGCCGCCTATGAAAATGGAGTGGATACATTTCTATTTGGAGAGTGGAAAGAGAGGCTCTTTTCGGCCCAACTGCGGATGGTTGCCGCCAGAAGTCATCGTGATATTTCCGTCAACCCCTCGACATGGCTTCCCGGCCCTACTCTTATTGAAAAAGAAATTGATCGTCTTCTTAAACTGGGGGCCAATTTTGGCGTTTGTTATGCAGATATCGATGATTTCAAGGGATACAATGATTACTATGGTTATTATTATGGCGATAGAGTAATCAAATTGACAGCCCGAATTATAAGGGATGTTGTTTTTGACATCTGTCGCGAAGGATTTGTCGGACATATTGGCGGTGATGATTTTATCTTTTTATTGCCGACCGAACTGGTTTCTCAGGCATGCGAAAATGTGATCAAGATTTTTGATACTTTGATGCCATTCCGGTATGCCGATGAAGACCGTTTGAGAGGTACTATTCAGAGCAAAAACCGCAGGGGCGAGTTGGAAACCTATTCATTCCTAACCATTTCCATTGCCGTTCTTTTTAATGAGAAGGGTGTCTTTAGCCATGTTGGGGAGATGTCCCACATGCTTGCCGACCTTAAGAAATATTCCAAATCAATTAAAGGCTCCAATTACGTCGTCGAACGCCGCAAGAAGTATTAAATCCGTGGCAATAAGGCACCGGGGCCAACCCCATAGGAGTCATATAAGGGAATGGGTTTGTTTTTTAAATTTTCCTATTTTTCTCCTCTTTTATGTCAATTGGCGATGGTTCAATCAGTTACGATTAATATCTTGTTTTTGCATATTGGATTCGTTATAAAATTTTACATATCATTTGGGGCGATGCAATTCATATCCCTTCATATATATGTCCTAACTCGGGATTACCATCGGTTTGATGGTGATTTTGCGAGGGGGGATGAGTTTCATGCTGGATCACATCTCGATTGAAGTCGGGACAAGGCCCAGCACAACTTGAAATCGCGGTTTTGTAGTTGCACGGCGTTGTCGCGCATATTATTGGCACGGTACGCTGAACAATAATAGACCCGCGGCGGGTCACTACGATTAAGGTAGCGTTAGTCCGCCGCGTGCGGATTGACGCCGCTTAAAAAGGGAATTATCTAATTAATGTCATTTTTCTTGTCTTTTCAAAAGCTCCGGATTCAAGGCGGTAGAAATAAATGCCTGATGCAACGGGATTTCCTCCATTATCTTTTCCATCCCATATCAACTGATGGCTTCCCAGACATTGCTTTCCATCAACCAGCCTCCTCACCTCTTGCCCCAGGAGATTATAAATCTCTATGCATACGTACTGAGAATGGGGGAGAACATAGGAAATAATGGTGTAAGGATTAAAAGGATTAGGATGGTTTTGCAACAGTTCGAATGCTGGGCATTCAACTTCTGCGAGTTCAATTAGATCGTTAGGATTATCACAGGTGACCTCCATGGCGCCCATTAGTTCACCGCAGGAGTTATTGGCCGGGGCACAGGGAGAGCTTTGAGCGAGGCCATAATTTACGGTGTCACAGAAAATTGGAACTTGATCAATATTATTCTCGCCTAAAAATCCGCCTTGTACGTCCGAGCAATTGATATTAGCCGATGAACCATTGGTGAGATGAATTTCAGAAGAATATAAAGCCGAGTTATAGTATATAATGGAATTATCGACATTGATATCTGAAGAATTGCAGACAATACCCCCGCCGGTATCGGTGGCGGAATTATGGCAGATTGTATTACGCAATGATGAATCAAGAGTCGAAAGATTCAGATATAACCCCCCGCCGAATCTTGCTTTATTAAAAGCGATGAGATTTTCTGTTATCGAGGTACGACTCGAGGAGGCGCAATAGATACCACCTCCATTGACGCCAAAGTCAAAATTACCATTGTACATGATAGTATTATTGCTGATAACGCTCGAGTCCCCCGCACAGTAAATGCCGCCATCCACATTTGCCGCAATTCTATTATTACTAATCAATGCTGAAGACTTCATTAAATAAATTCCCCTTCCGGAATTATCAGTAATGGAGTTATTAATTATGGTGGGAGACGAGGGTTCGGAATTTATGCTGTACCATACCGTCGAGACTCCATTGTCATCATTGAAGCTGATAACATTATTGCTAATATGCGGATTAGAGCCGTGGACACAAATTATGCCGCCAGTATTATTGTAATAATATATTGAATTGTTGGTGATAGTGTTGCTGTCAATCAGCGGACTCGAATTTGAGTAACACCCAATGCCTCCAGCTCCATAATCATAACTTGTGACCATATTGTAAGCGATTGTATTGCCAATGATTGACGGGCTAGAATTTAAATTACAGTAGACTCCCCCGCTACTGCCACCGGTATTATTGCTGATGGTGTTTTCCCTAATTATCGGGTTGGCGCTATCCGTACAATGGATGCCACCACCACCGCTCGTCGACTGACAACTGTCAATAATACAATGGCTGATAGTGGGGCTACACCCTTTAATATAAATGCCGCCACCATAAGTGTCGTCTCCGCTACCTTTTGCCCATCCATGTTTAATAATGCAATATTCGACGCGAGAAGAATCGGAAGCGCCGATAAACCGAATACTGTGCCAGCCGTTTCCGGGAAATAGCTCGTTGAAAGATATATAATCATTCTCAGTTCCGATAGCGCGTAGAACGGCGTTTTCAAATATGACAAATTTATAGTGCCCGTTAAATAGAATACAAACGCCCGGATTAATTATTAAGGTATCATTGTTTGGAATGCAGATTGAATCCATAACATAAACGGTATCGGCGCTCCAAGTTCCACTAACATTGCCTTGAACTTCAATTTGGCTCGCCTGCACCAAAGAAATTAAGGTAAGAATAAGACCAATTGATACGATTAACGCTCTTTTCATATAAAGCTCCTGCTGTTTCATGCAAATTAATATATTTTCATATTATAATAATTCCCTTGATTTGTCAAGACAAATACTGGAGTGCAATCACCTTGATTTAGCATTATAGCCCAAGCACTTTGGTTGTCCGCCGCGTGTACTACTTCAGAGTTTCGGTAACAAATCGGCGACATGTTGGAGTTTTTCTAAAGGGGTCCGGTAATTTAAGGCTCCATGTCGTCTTTGATAATT
>JAGVEJ010000109.1 GCA_020058225.1 Candidatus Zixiibacteriota bacterium
ACGACGCTCTTCCGATCTATTTGTATAAGAGCGGATCGGCGCCGTGCACTTGTCAGCAATGGCTGATTAAATGTGGCGGACCATTGAGGAAATAAGATAGATTCGCCAACACATCATAACAGTAGCCGACCCGCTGCGGCGGGTCGGCTACTGAAAAGCTGTAGCTTGAAATCACGCCACAGGCCGATAACTCCTTGCTGTTTGTCTGCCCATGGGGCTTGTTGAAAGAGCCCCAAAATGTGGGCGGCTCGCCTCTTTTCCATTTCATTGCGAAAAATCTTTCATAAATCCCTCATCCCCATTGATTGATGGCCATAGAAAATATATATTATCGGCAGATGATTAATTCTACAAATGGAGGAAAGAAATGAAAGGGAATGACAAGATAATCGCCACTCTTAACAGCCTCTTGGCGGATGAATTGACCGCCATAAATCAATACATGGTACATTCCGAAATGTGCGCCAATTGGGGTTACGATCAGCTTCATAAGAAAATCGAAAAACGCGCCATCGATGAGATGAAACATGCCGAGAAACATATCGGTCGGATCATTTTCCTTGAAGGAACGCCAATTGTAACTAAATTAAAAGATCTTCATATTGGCGAATCAGTTGAAGCCCAACTGAAAGATGATCTAAATTCCGAAGCCGGCGCCATCAAAGCCTACAATGATGCTATTCGTCAGGCGGTCGAGCTTGGCGATAATGGCACCCGCGAGATGCTGGAAGCTATTTTGAAGGACGAGGAGGATCATCTCGATTGGCTGGAAGCCCAGCTTGATCAGATAAAGCAGATGGGGGTTCAAAATTATTTGTCAATGCAGATGAATGGCGAATAAATTCTTGAATGTTGGGGCGGTTAGCAAACCGCCCCAACATGCTTTTGTAGTAAAACTTTATTTCCCTCGCTCTTGATTTTACCAATTCAATTTAATAAATTCACCTCATTGCCCCCAAAAAGAATTTGGTTTGGGCCGGTTTTGATGACAATTATTTGGAGGAATAATGAAAGATAAATTAAACAGTGTCCTCGATTGGCTGAAAAACAAGAAAGTCGATTATGCCGACGCACGTTTTGTCCGGGTTGAGGGCGAATCAATCAGGGTAACGAATGGCGTGGTCGATACGCTTGCCAAGGATGTCAATGTCGGGGTCGGAATTAGAGTAATCGATAGGGGCGCCTGGGGATTTGCGGCGATCGCCTCAATAAAAGAGGCCGATATAAAGAAAGCCGCCAATAAAGCTCTTCAGACAGCACGAGCCTCTGCCACCACAGTCAAGGAAAAAATAAAGCTGGCGGATGTCCCTCCCTATAAAGATCATTTTGCATCACCATACGAAAAAGATCCATTTGAAGTCCCTGTGCATGAGAAGGTTGGGTTGCTTCTTGAGATTTCCGACAGATTAAAAAATCACAATTTAATCAAGACGGCAGAAGCTTCCTGCGATTTTTACAAAACCAAGAAACTATTCTGTTCCACCGAAGGAGCCGAAATTGAACAGGACCTAATCGAATCCGGCGCCGGTTACACCGCTACCGCCTATGATGGCAAAGAAGTGCAGAAGCGGTCTTATCCGAATTCGCATCGGGGTGATTTCGCCACACGCGGTTTTGAGTTTATTGAAGGGTTAAGACTTCTCGATCAGGTTGACAGAGTTCGCGAAGAAGCCGTTCAGCTTCTCACCGCTGAGCCCTGCCCTGATACAGAATGCGATATTGTAATTTGCGGCCCTCAGATGGCGCTTCAGGTTCATGAATCATGCGGTCATCCGACTGAACTCGACCGTGTTCTTGGCACAGAAATTTCGCTGGCAGGCGGGTCGTTCATGCAGATTGATGGATTGAGTAAGCTAAAATATGGCTCCGAAATTGTTAATATTTATGCCGATGCCACTATCCCGGGAGCGCTGGGTTCATTTGGGTATGACGACGAGGGTGTCAAATCTCAGAGGTCTCCCATAATTCTCAATGGAATGCATGTTGGATATTTAACCAGCCGCGAGACTGCTCCCGTTATTGGACAGACATCAAATGGCGCCATGCGTGCCGATGGATGGAATCGCATCCCGCTAATTCGAATGACCAATATCAATCTTGAACCGGGCGAATGGGAACTTGAGGATTTAATCACCGATACCAAAGAAGGTATTTTCTTTGATATGAACAAGTCATGGTCGATAGATGATAAAAGGCTCAATTTCCAATTCGGCACCGAGTGCGCCTGGGAAATCAAGAATGGCAAATTAGGCAAAATCTATAAGAATCCCCTTTACACGGGGATGACTCCAAAATTCTGGAATTCATGCGATGCCATCTGTAATAAAAAGCACTGGCATATCTGGGGTGTGCCAAATTGCGGCAAGGGCGAACCGATGCAGGTGGCGCGGGTAGCCCATGGAACCGCGCCGACCAGATTCCGCAAAGTGAAAGTTGGGGTGAGCAAATGATAGGAAAGGATAAATTATTCTCGTTGTTCGAGAAAGTGGCCAAATCGAGCAAAGCCGATGAAACCGAAATCGTCTATATAGGCAGTAATAATGGGTTAACCCGTTTTGCCAATTCCATGATTCACCAGAATGTCAATGAAGATAATGCCAAAATATTATTCCGTACCGTGATTGGCAAAAAAATCGGTGTTGCGTCAACCAATTCGCTTGTACAATCGGATTTGAAGGATACCCTAAAAAATTCCTTTGAAATTGCCAAGTATCAGAAAGATAATAAAAACTTCCCCGGCCTTCCGGAACCGGCTGAGTATCCTAAGATTGATACTTTTCATGAGTCCACAGCCAATTATGCCCCCAAAGATAGAGCCAAGCAGGTTAAGAAGGTTTTTGTGCGGGCCAATAAGCGGAAATTCACTGCGGCGGGAGCTTTCGCCACCGGTGATGGTGAAATCGCAATCTTTAACAGCAAGGGCGTTCGATGCTATCAGACGGTCGCCGGCGCCAGCATTAATATTATCGCAATGTCGGATACATCTTCAGGTTATGCGGTTGGGCTTTCCCGTAAAGTTGAGGATCTCGATGCCGCGGCGCTGGCAGATATTGCGGTAGAAAAAGCCTATTTGGCGAAAAAACCCAAGCCGCTTGAGGCCGGTGAGTACGAAGTCATTCTCGAACCATCGGCGGTAGCGGCCTTATTTGAATGGTTGAACTATATCGGGTTCGGTTCTAAAGCGTTTTTGGAGAAGACATCATTCTTGGCCGACAAAATCGGTCAGAAAATTATGGATGATTCCATCACCATTTATGATGATGGCAATGACTTATCAGCCATTGCCATGCCATTTGATTTTGAAGGCGTTCCCAAGCAGAAAGTATTCCTAATCCAGAATGGTATCGCCAAAGGCGTTGTCTATGATCGAATCACCGGCAATAAGGCCGAAGTTCCATCGACCGGACATGGCCTCACCGCCAATGAGCATGGCCAAGGCGCTCTACCGCTGAATCTATTTTTAACCACAGGAGATAAGAGCCGTGAAGCGATGATTGCCTCTGTAAAACGCGGTATATTGGTAACGCGATTTCATTATATCAATGGGTATATCGACATGCCCAACGCCGTTTTAACAGGTATGACCAGAGATGGTACATATTTGATTGAGGACGGCCAAATAAAGCATGGAATTAAGAATCTGCGATTCACCGATTCGATGTTACGGGCATTTTCCAATGTAAAGGGAATCTCGCGCGACCGTCAGCTGATTCCCTCTTGGTGGGATGCGGTCGGATGTATTGCGGCGCCTACCATTCATTTGGGGTCGTTCAAGTTTACGGGGACGACCGATTTTTAGGATTATGCTTTAATTGCTTATTTCTATTAAAAGGGCAGGAGTCTAATTCTCCCGCCCTTTTTTCAATACAAGCCGATTACAATTTCTTGACCATTCGGCCTAATATATTATATTGAATACATATATAAGATTTTGCTTATATTTTATTACTTGCTCCAATGGTATGCAAAAAAACAAATTTTTTTATAATCTGGAGGATTTATGTTAGCGAGATGTTTTCTCGGTTTGGCTTTAATTGGCGCTCTTGTGCTTGCACAAAATCTGCTTGCCGCAGGAATCCCGCAGAGCATCAACTACCAGGGGTATCTTGCGGATGCCTCAGGCAATCCGGTTCCAACCGGACCTTATCAAATAACATTTGCAATTTACAACACACCAATCGGCGGCCTGCCCTTATGGTCCAGCGGCAGCCAGACCATTAATGTAACCAATGGCATGTTTAATGCCTACCTTGGCGCATCGCCAATGCCCCCCTTGCCATCGAATTTATTCTCAGCGGATACAATCCGATATTTGGGCATCACTATTGGCTCCGATCCGGAAATATCGCCAAGAACTCATATCACATCGGCAGCCTATTCCTACCAGACTCTTCGCTCCGATACTTCTGTCTATGCCTCCACAATTGCCGATAATTCCGTCTCCTCCTATAAAATTCAAGATGGCACCATTTCTAATGTTGACATTAATGCCGCCGCGGGAATTTCTCCATCAAAAATATCCGGCACCGCCGCCACACTCTCAGGGGCACAAACCTTTACAGCCAATAATATTTTTAGCAGTGACCTCAAAATCGGAGATAGTACTTTATGGGCCAACTCCAACGGCATAAACATTGGGACAGCTTCAGTCGCACCATCATCGGGATATACTGCATATATGGTGCGGCATTTCAATGTGACCGGTGCGGCAAGATATGGACTGTTTAATTATGTTTTCAACAGCTCCACGGGAACTTTGTTTGGCATAAGCAGTACAGCAGATCATACAACAGCAGGCGGAGGTGGAGACGCGTATGGGGTGGCGGGGTATGCATATAGCGATGGCTATTATAGATATGGCGTGTATGGCAATGGAATGGCCAAGACCAATGATATAGGCACAGGATATTCTTATGGTTTATTTGGAACAGCCCATTATGGAGCGCATGCCAGAGGCGTTTATGGCTATGCTTACAATGCAACGACTAATTATGCCGGATATTTCAGCGGCAATGTAAATGTAACCGGTAATCTATCCAAAGGGGGCGGCTCGTTTAAGATTGACCATCCCCTCGATCCGGAAAATAAATATCTCCAGCATTCATTTGTGGAATCGCCGGATATGATGAATATTTATAACGGCAATATCATTCTTGACGATAATGGTTCGGCGACTATTGAAATGCCCGAATGGTTTAAGGCGCTTAATAAAGACTTCCGATATCAATTAACCCCCATTGGCGCACCCGGGCCGAATCTATATGTTGCTGAGGAAATCAATAGCGATAAATTCCAGATAGCCGGCGGCTTGCCGAATATGAAAGTCTCATGGCAGGTAACCGGTATTCGCAAAGACCGCTGGGCTGAGGCGAATCGAATTAAGGTTGAAGTTGACAAGCAACCGGATGAACGAGGCAAATATGTTCATCCGGAAGCGTATGGCTTATCGATTGAACACTCGGTAGATTATGAAAGCATTAAGGCCGCAAAAGAGGAGCATTCCCGACATCAGCAAAAAGAATAGACCATTATATACATGTGAGGATTCTCCGCATAGGGGCACACCACGTGCCCCTATGTCAAGCAAAATCCCGTAGGGAATTTTTTATTTCAATGTCGGATATGTCCCCGGAATTAACATCGGCAATGGCTTCCATGGATTTTCGGAAATCAGCTTTATATATCTAATGGCCGGATCATCTACGACGGTGGAAACAGGCGATAAATTGGGCCATTTTATAAATCCCTTATACTTCGGAATTTCAATAATTTCATACTCATCATCGCTCTTGAACCCGGCTTTCTGCTGAGCAATGGCGATTGCCGTAGTCAAACCGCCAATTTCATCAACCAATCCATTAGCTTTGCCATCGAGTCCGGAATAAAAATGCCCCTCAGCAATCTGCTTTACCTTATCGACATCCATTCCTCGTCCAGACGCAACCTTCTTGACAAAACCATCATAGAATTTTCTGAATAGCTCTTCCATCTTGGCACGCTCATCAACGGTCAAATTGCGGGCAGGTACACGGAAACCCAAGAACGGCAGGGTAATCCCGAATCCCAATTCAGCATGCTCTCCCCTTTTGACAAAATCGGAGGTCATCCCCAATTTGGCGCTCAAACCTTTGTCATACATCCAGCCGCCGATCACACCAATGGAACCGGTAACTGTATTGGGACCGGCAAGAATGGTATCGCCATACATCGAAATCCAGTACCCGCCTGATCCGGCCACCTGCCCTTGGCTTATTATAACCGGCTTAACCTGAGCGCACTTTTTAATTGCTTCGGCCACCAAATCGCTCGGGAGAGCATCACCGCCCGGTGAATCGACACGGAAAACAACGGCCTTTATACTGCGATCCTTCTTTATTTTAAGAAAAACTTTTTCGAGCCAACGCCCTTTAATGCCGCTGTCCATAGAGCATTCACCAAGACCATACACTACCGCTATTTTGGGCATTTCACCCCAGATATTAGATTTTGCGGCGGCGGCAATAAGTTCTTTTGTGCTGATGCCACCCATTTTGACGCCGGTCAAATCGCCAATTAATTTTCCCATATCCGACCAGCGACCTAAAGTATCAGCCAATTTGGCTTCAATGGCTTCCGAAGGCATAATATAGACTTGCTCATCAACAATTTTATCGAATTGCACATGAGTCAGCCGTCTTTCTTCACAGATATCAGCCCGAACCGATTCATAACAGTCATCGACATAAGCCTGATACTGCTCCCGGTCGGCGTCGGACATTTTATCACGGCTAAGTACTTCTGCCGCCGATTTATATTTAAAAAATCGCCATTCATCAAATCCCAAACCCAGCTTTTCAAGGGTGCCTTTGAAATAGGTTTTTCCAAGAGCATACCCGCCAAGTAAAATCCCGCCCTCGGGGTCAAGCACTATCTTATCCGCAATGGAAGCCAGATGATAAGTCGTCATATCGGCTCGGTCAATAAAGGCGATGATTGTTTTGCCATTTTGCTGGGCGTTTTTTAATTCCTCGCGGATTTCCCAGGCATGCTCCGGTAGAATTCTCATGGTTGATAAATTAAGGGTAATGGCGCCAATGCGAGGATCATTGGTAGCGGCGCGAATATAATTCAGCAGGTCCATAAACCGGATTGTTTCATCATCAAATAGAACATATCGCTGATAATCAATTGTACCTTTTAAATCCAAGGGGAGAAATTTATCTTTCTTTCCAAAGAGTTTGGGAAATATACTGGGCATATATTCCCCGGCTCTTGTATGATAAGTAGTATATGAATATTTTTGCTTTGTATCAAAATGAGACTGTCCCCCCATGCCAGAGAATCCATGATTAATTGTCAGGCCAACCGTAAAAGTCTTATCTTTAAAATATCGGCCAATTAAGCTTATTCCGGACACAACCTCAACTGCCGCGCCGGCGCTTTTGGGAGCGTCGCCAAATCCGACTCCCTTTTGCATGGCCATATCACCGAAGAGGGTCAGTTTCGATGTTCCCAGCGGCCGAATGCCGACATCAAACACCCATTCATGCATACTGCTTTCAAGCGAAAAATTGCCAACCGTCCCCAATGAAAAATGGCGGCAGGGACGAATGATACTTCCTGCCGAAATTATTCTTTCCCTTCCAGAGGCATTCTTATCACCACCAGACCAGCCATAACCGATACCAAACGCAGTGGATTTTGAGCCAAATCCGGCGCCGATCTTATAGTTGGTAACCCGAAGAGTATCCATCTTTTGGGTTTGCACTCCGATTCCAAAATGAGGAAACCCGGTGAAAAGCCCCCAATGATCGGAGAATAAAGAATCATCCTCTTTTGCGGTCCAATAGAAATCCATTTCAGGGGCATTTAGCAAGGTCAAATTGGCCGGATTGACAAAACCCGCCATACCCGAGCCGTAGGCCGAGGGCGGCCCATAAAGCAAATTGTATCGCGAATAGTAATCCGGTATGCCATCGGCATAGACGGATACTGCTAATATCAAGAAGGTGATAAAAAATACGCCAGTCTTCAATCTTCTCACAATACCTCCAATTTAATTAACTCTTATGGTCATAATGATTTCAATTGGCAATAATATAACAATTATTGCTGTTGGAAATCAATTTTATATATGGTTTGATACGATTGTCGGAATGATCTGTTTCATAGAAGGAGATTTAATTTTTTTCTTCAAATGC
>JAGVEJ010000115.1 GCA_020058225.1 Candidatus Zixiibacteriota bacterium
AAAACGAACCCATTTGGAACTGATTATTTATAAATGAGTTATGCGGAAATGGGTTCGTTTTTTAATTTTTTGTTTTGTCCTTTTTAGCCAAAGATAATTCATATCCCTTCATATATATGCTTGGGGTCGGATTTACCATCAAAGTTGTAGTAATTTTGTAGGGAAGGGATGCATAAATGTGTCAGGAAATCCGTCGGGCGGCGGCATGGAATTCATTCTGCCCGCAATGTGATACAAAAAAATGAATAAATTCCTCCCCCAATTCCATTTTCTATTATATTAATCAAGGCCAATTGACAATGAGATGTATCCATGGAGCTTTTTGAGAACGATAAAAATAATAACGGTGATATTGAAAAAGTAAAATCATCCTCTCCCCTTGCTGATTGGATGCGGCCGCAGTCGTTTGAGGAGTTTTTCGGACAGGAAAAACTTATTGGCAAGGGAACGCCCCTTCGCCGAGCAATTGAAGAAGATCGGGTTGGGTCGGTAATATTCTGGGGGCCTCCCGGTTCCGGCAAGACTACTCTGGCCGAACTAATTGCCAAAACCACCAAAGGGCAATTTATGCCGTTTTCGGCGGTGGCATCAGGGATTAAGGAAATCAAAGAGGTTATATCAAAGGCGGGCAATTATAAAAAATTGTCGGGCCGGAAAACATATATATTTATAGATGAAATCCATCGCTTCAATAAGGCTCAACAGGATGCCTTCTTGCCCTATGTTGAAAAAGGGGATATTGTCCTAATCGGCGCAACAACTGAAAACCCATCATTTGAAGTCATATCGGCCTTACTTTCGCGAGTGAAAGTGTATGTGTTGGAGCGGCTTTCCGATGGTGATTTGAAAATGATCATCACCAATGCTTTGTCTGATTCGGAAAGGGGACTGAAGAGTCTCAATATCGCAATAAATGAGGACGCGCTTGCCTTTATCTCCACCGCCGCCGATGGCGATGCCCGTCGGGCGCTAAATCTTCTCGAAGCCTGTGCGGATGATGCCGGAGCCAACGGGCAGATCACCATTGAAAAGACAATGGAAATTCATCAGAAGGGGGCATTGCTTTATGACAAGTCGGGTGAAGAGCATTATAATATAATATCAGCTCTTCATAAGTCAGTTCGCGGCGGCGATCCCGATGCATCTTTGTATTGGCTGGCCAGAATGCTGACCGCCGGCGAAGATAGATTATATATCGCCCGACGACTTATCCGAATGGCGATTGAAGATATCGGCCTTGCTGATACCAATGCCCTGACGGTTACTCTTAATGCACGCGATACTTATCATTTCCTTGGCACTCCCGAAGGCGAACTGGCGCTGGCTCAAGCGGTGATATATTTGGCCTGCGCCCCCAAATCCAATTCGGCCTATATGGCATATACAAAGGCCATGAGTGATGCCAACGAAAAGGGCTCTCTACGCGTGCCGCTATGGATTCGGAATGCCCCGACGACTCTCATGAAGGCTCTTGGGTACGGTAAGGGGTATAAATATGCTCATGAATATGAAGATGCCATGACGGATCAGGAATATTTACCTGATGAATTGGTCGATACCGTATATTACAATCCAGTTCAGAGAGGAAAAGAAATAAAGCTGGCAGAATATTTGGAGAAATACAGGGCCTATCGGGAAGCGATGAAGAAAAAGTAAAGTCAATTGGGCGCAAATTAAAGATATTTGTAAGATATTATATGCCAAAACACGTCAGGATGAGAAAAGGGTTTGATAAATCAAACCCCTACAACAGAATTTTGTTTATTAATCGCGTAACGGCGTCAGCATTATTATTTCTGATATTGAACGCATTCGTAGTTAAAGCTCAGGTGACACTCATTCCGATGGATGAAACCCAAACCGACCATCTCAAGGCGTATGGTATTGCTTTCAAGGCGTTGGAGATGGACAAAAAGGTGGATTGGTTATTGAATTATCGCGGCGGATCGTTTGCCTACGATTCCGACGATGCTCTTGCAAGCCTCTGTCTTGTGCGCGGTGTTTATACCGAAGAAATAAATTCTGCGCAATTATCAGATATCTATCGGACAATTGAAGTAGAAAATATGGAGCGGGCGGTTCTTGAGAAGCCGCCGGCAATTGCCGTATATTCTCCCAAAAGTGTCGAGCCTTGGGATGATGCCGTAACTTTGGCGCTGACCTATGCGGATATCAAATACGCTCTGGTATGGGATGAGGAAATGCTTTCGGGTGCATTGGATGATTATGACTGGTTACATCTGCATCACGAGGATTTCACCGGCCAGTATGGAAAATTTTACGCCGCCTATCATAACCAGCTATGGTATCGACAGGAAGTAGAAACCAATGAAGCGTTGGCGCGAAAACTGGGGTTTCACAAAGTATCTGAAATGAAGTTGGAGGTGGTGAAAACCATAAAAGATTATATAAGGCGCGGCGGTTTTTTATTTTCCATGTGTTCGGCTCCGGAGACGTTTGATATTGCGCTGGCCGCTGAAAATGATGATATCTGTCCGCGTGAATTCGACGGCGATCCGATCGACCCTGAAGCCCAAAAAAAACTCGATTTTAGCCAGAGTCTTGCCTTCGAGAATTTTAAAGTGGTCTTGGATCCGTTACTCTATCGCCACAGCGATATTGACACCTATCCCGAAAGGTTGGAACGTTTCCCTTTACCGGACAATGATTACTTCTATCTATTTGAATTTTCCGCCAAGCTCGATCCGGTGCCGACCATGTTGGTGCAAAATCATGTGGGCATGGTGAAGGGATTTATGGGGCAAACGACGGCTTTTAGAAAGTCACTATTGAAAAAATATGTCACCGTGCTTGGTGAAGTTGAGGGGTACGATGAGGTCCGCTATATTCATGGCAATTTTGGTCGCGGAACTTTTACCTTCCTTGCCGGTCATGATCCTGAAGACTACCAGCACATGGTTGAGGACCCGCCGACGGATTTATCGCTTCATAAAAATTCGCCCGGATATCGCATAATTCTTAACAACGTCCTCTTCCCAGCCGCCAAGAAAAAAGAGCGAAAAACATAGGACTTTTGGGTGGAATTCCGCCCAATGCGGATTTCCACCCGTTATATTTTTGCAAACTCAAATATCTTAGAAATTCGGAACTTGCGGCGTCGTGTATGGTGTCGTAGCGCGTTCAGGGTTACATTCCATAAATTATATTTTGCATTGTCAAGTGGATTATTATATCAAAACAGGGTAGGAATTGGTTTGTTTAGCGGCTTAAAATTTCATTGTCATTCACAGGCTTGGCGGAATGATGAAAAAAGGGTTGACAAAAACCAAAATGCCAATATTTTATATATGGAGTATCGCCGGAAAGATTTGTTAGACATCAATGGAATACCCCGAAAGTTTCTTGCCGCTTTCCGGTATTTTGAAGTGGAATTTTGGCTTGCGAGCACAATGCTCGAAGACATTTTTACCTTGAAGTATGGCTGTTGGCAATTGAAAGTTTAAACCTTTAATAATTGCCCTTTATAGGGAGGACTTTATGGCTAAAAAGATTCTAATGTTAACCGCGGGATTGATGTTTTTGCTTTGTCTGACGTCATATTCTGCATTTGTCGTCAACAATGTTGCTGACGCCGGCCCAGGAACTCTGCGGCAGGCAATGACGATGGCCAATGCGACTGTCGGCCAGGATATAATCAGTTTTGCATTTATGGCCCCGGGCGTGCAAACAATCAAACCGCTGTCCCAGCTTCCAATACTGACCGACATGGCCGGAGTCATCATTGATGGATGCTCTCAGCCGGGGGCTATTTGCGCCAATCCACCGTCCGCCGCGTCGCTTCTCATTCAGATTGACGGCTCTCTTGCGGGCATGGCCCATGGTTTTTGGATTCAATCCAATAATAATACTATACAGGGATTAATTATTAATCGCTTTCAAGGCAATGGCGTTTATATAAATGGCGCAATTGAAGCCGCAAATAATACAATTTCTTTGAATTATATTGGAACGGATCCGACCGGGACCGCTGATGCCGGCAATGGCACGAGCCTTGCCAACTTATGGGCTGGCGTCTGTGTCGATAATGTGCCGGGAGGATCTTCTTTCAATAACATCATCGCCGCCAACCTAATATCTGGGAATTATGCCGAAGGGGTTTGTGTGATGGGACCAAGGGTTCCAGGGGATGTCTATTCCAATCAGATCATAAATAATTACATCGGGACTGATAAAAATGGAGCGGCAGACCTTGGCAATGACCATGAGGGGGTCTGTCTGGCCGAGGGGACTCATGATAATTTGGTACGAGACAATCTAATTTCCGGCAATGATTATGACGGGGTAGGTATTCAGGGGTACAATAATTTGCCTTATTTTCCGGCCCCCCCAATTCAAACCTACTCGAATATTATTCAATCAAATACCATTGGGCTTAATATAACAATGTCTAGTCCATTGCCCAATGGTTATCATGGCGTAGCCATTGGCGAGTATGGCCCGACGCAGTGGGGATGCGCGGATAGGAATACAGTTGCCAATAATTGGATCGCTCATAATGGCCGGGATGGGATTGCGGTTTGGGAAGATGGCGTCAATAATTTTAATGCCGACAAAAACATGGTTACGCAGAACTCGATTTATGACAACACTGAACTTGGCATTGATCTCCAAAATAACAGCGTTACGCCGAATGATCCTTTGGATTGGGATACCGGGCCAAATCAGGAGCTCAATTTTCCCGTCATAACCGGCATTATTTATATCCCTGGCTCAGCGACAATAAATGGCAGTATTGACATTGACACTCCTCCCAATACCGCCCGGGTAGAGATTTTTAAGGCCAAAACGGATCCAACCGGATACGGCGAAGGAAGATTTTATCTTGGTTCAACTACGCCTACAGGGACGGGCAATTGGATATATACCGATGCCACATTGGTTCCGGGGGATTATGTCACCGCCACTGTAACTGATCAGAATAACAATACTTCAGAGTTTTGTCTAAATGTCGTTGTTCCAAGCGCGCCGATTGCTGACACTTGCGAATATTATAAACAGCCTTATCCTGATTACGCGCCGTTTGGGATGCCAGATTTCGATCAGAAGCAGAATGGTTGGATGGGTATGCCAATGGGAGGATGGTCTTATTGCGGTCCGGTCGCCCTTGCTGATTGCTTCTGGTGGTTTGATTCCAAGTTTGAGACTGTACCGGTTCCTCCGCCCGGAATCAGCGATAATTATCCGCTGGTGCAGGATTATACATTATTGATGGGCGACGATCACAGCCCGGCCAATGTCATCCCCTTTGTGGATTCGTTGGCCTTGTATTCGGTCTGTAATCCCGGAACCAATGGAACTTTCATTCATAATCTGGTGGCGGGAGCTCAGAATTGGATTAACAAAGTCGGCCTTGGTCCTCTTTATACCATCACTCCTATGCCGGCGCCGGATTACGGCATAATCGCGGCGGAGGTCTTAAGGTCTCAGGATGTTATTCTGCTGATTGGTTTCTACGAATTTCAGGGCGGCGCTTATTGTCGTTTGGGCGGACATTATGTCACTGTGGCGGGCGTTTGCACAACCGCGATGAGAATATGTATCTCCGACCCATATTTTGATAACAACGAAGGCGAGCCGCCGGCAGGCTCCGCGCATCCATCATCGGTTCATAATGACGCCCAATTCATATCCGGACCGCACGGTCAGATTCAGCATGATTCATATAATCTGATGATGAACCCGATTCCGATCGTTCCGCCGCCGATGATTCCTCCGATAGCCGAAATTACCGATTATCCCGATACTTATTGGCCGGACATCTCCAATTTCTGGGATATGAATTATAACGATCCGCCAACGCCTTCATGCGCCTATATGGGCGGGCCGATAGTGACTATGCTCGAATGGGCGATTGTCATTTGTCCGGTTGTTTGCGATTGCCGACCGGGTGAAGCCAATGGTAATGGCATTTATAATATCCAGGATATTACCTATTTGATTAATTATCTTTATAAGAGTGGACCGGCGCCTACGCCATATCCTCTCTGCAGTGGCGATGCCAATTGTAATTGCATAGTCAATATTCAGGATATTACTTATTTGATTAATTATTTGTATAAGAGCGGA
>JAGVEJ010000011.1 GCA_020058225.1 Candidatus Zixiibacteriota bacterium
ATTCTCGACCGGCCGAAAATCGACGTTGGCGCCAAGAACCCCATAGGGAACTCCAAATCCAAGCCCCATAGAGACTTTTCGGACTTTTATTTCCTGCAAATTGCCATTCTGGGCCAAAGTTGACGTGGCCGCCAAGAGTGCCAGAATTACTGTTCCGAAGAAATTTGCCTTCTTCATGACTTCCTCCTTCTAAGGATTGTTTTAGTTTGGTTTGTTTACTCTTTTTTTAATTCCATCTAATCTCTTGGCGATCAGTACATCAAAATGTTTGCGGATTTATGCAAAAATGAATAAATTCCCACATGCCCTTAAATGATGCCGAGCTTATCGATGGTTTCTTGGCCGGAAAACGGTCATCAATGGATCAAATCATGCAGATTATTGATTCCGCAATCTCTTACTGGAGTTCTCGCTTGGGGTATCAGGTCGAAGATGTCAAATCGGATGTGCTTTACAAGCTATACAATTCATTGCAAAGGAACGAATTTCATTCGGAAAGTAGTCTGAAAACATACATCAGCGGGATTGTCTGCCATACTTGTATCGATCTCTTGCGATTTAATAAAAGATTTGTCGAAACCGAAATCGATGATTTAGATATTCCTGCCTCTTTCTTAAATGCAGAACAGGAATTGGAAAAGAAGCAGGCATTAAGATTGGCCTTTCGTGTCTATCGGCTTCTACCCAAGCAATGCCGGCAGATTTGGCGGATGTATCTTAAAAATGGGCTGAAATGTATCGAAATGGGCAAAATTCTTGGAAAAAGCGAAGGAAATATAAGAAGACAGCTTTGGGCATGTCGCGAAATGGCCAAAAAATTGAAGGATAAAATATTAAAAAGAGACAAACTATTATGACTCATCATCGCCAATATGGTGAAAACCAAAATGATGAGGATATACAATGAATGAGTTAGATAATAAAAGCGACCAAATCCAGAAATACTTGGCAGGCCAAATGCCTGCCGATGAACGACTTCGCTTTGAAAATGAGTTAAAATCAAACGAGGGTTTGAAAAGCGAAGTGGAGGAATTGAGAAGTCTGCTTTTGGGCATTTTCGTTGAGGACGAATTATCAGTCGGTCATTTAGATTCAGAACAAATTTTACGGTATGCAATAGAATCAGCAAAGATAGATAAGACGCTCCGCGGAGAAATAGAGAATCATCTGGCAAAATGCCCCGACTGCCGCGAGGAAGTGGAGCTTTGTCAGGAAACACTCAAAATGAATCTTGTTGGGATGCCCGTCGAAGAAAAATCTTTTCTTAAGCGGATTTATGAATTTCTCTTTACACCGCGCGTAGCATGGCGACCGATTTATGGAGTAGCCATCCTGATTCTTCTTATGCTTCCCTCATACATGATGATTCAGCATTATTCGGGAGTTCCAGCAGAAATTTCCCGATTTAGGATTGCCGAGCCGGGTGTCAGAGGATTAACAAATGAAAATCTAATCGTCCTGAATAATAAGGAGAAGCTTGTCCGACTCGAGTTCGTGGTCCCTATTATAAAGAACAGATTATATAGTTTCGAGCTTTGCGACTCTATGCAGAAGATAATATTTGCGCTTCCTTATAATAAGGCACAGGAAATCTTTGCTATTGAAGTCCCCACCTCTTATCTTGGCCAAGGTGATTACACCCTTGTCGTGAAGGAATATGCTGGAAACCTGAAACAACAGGGGCAATTTTCATTTCCATTAAGAATAGCGCTGTCGAATTAAATATTAGCTCAACATATGTAATACATGGTTAATTCTCTGCTGAGGAAGTCAATTGGGGGGATTTTATTACTTGCATTACTTTTTTTACATTGCTCGAAAAAGGGCGAGGACAAGGCGCCGCCGGATGTGGACATCATTTCTCAGCAACGGGATAGTTCAAAATTTGTCGCTTTTCTGGAATCTAACCACAATAAGGCCCGTCAGCAGATCGAAAAGATGATTTTCCAATTTCTTCAAGCCAGAGAACTTGCAGACACGCTAAAGACAAGAAACTTTGATTCAGACTTGAATTGGATTCTACCGATTTATGAATCTCATTTCGGCATTCATGATCTAACCAGGAGATTTAATATTTATAATGCTTGGGATAATGATCACCTCGCACAAAAGGCAACCCTTGACAAAGAATATGTCCGACTTGATAGCCTCAGAACCTCTCTGAGGTCAGCTGACTATCTGTCTGAACTTCATAAATTACTCCATGGATATAGCTTGCTCAAAGACTCTTTCAACTTGGCTTCAGTCTATTCGAAAATTGGAAATTATTATGTCGGCATTGAATCGATAGATTCTGCGGATGTCTATTTTTCAGGATGCATAAAGATTTGCGGCGCATTAGAAAACTATTCCCTTCTCGGGGATTGTCGATATTTCCAAGCTAGGATGTATCAAGTCAATGAGGCCTATTATCAGCAGTCTTTAAAGTCGTATCTGGATGCCATCAACGCTTTTCGTAAAGTTGGCATGGATGGACGAATTGCCCTTGCGGAAATGGGACTGGGAACTTGCATTTTGTCTCTTTATCAAACCGAAAGCGCAATAAGGTACTTCAATTCTGCGCTGGAAATATTCTCAGAGATAGGCGACACCCGCAATATTGCGTTCTGCAAATATTACCTTGCTGAGGCCTTTTATGACAGGGCAATTCTCAGCCAGAATAAAATTTTACTTGATTCGTCTCTAATGTTTGCGGATGAATCCCTTCGATTTAGACACCAAGTCGCCTCCAAAAAGCCCATTTATAGAGCTGATGTTGGATATTCGGAAAGCTGTCTGGCGCTTATCCTGCAATCCATGGGTGAAATCTCTTTGTCCCGGCAGAAATACTCGCTTGCGGATAAAATCTTTCGCGAAGAAGAAGATAGCGTTGGTCTGTGCAAAAATCTTTTGAGATAAGGGCATTTGAATTAGAAGAAAAAGAATATGACATCGCCTATCCCATTTTTAAAGAGGTTTTGTCAGCGACCCAAAAATACGAGGAACGAATTTCTTCAATTTATGGAATGGCTCTGTGCCAGGCGAACCTGAATATGAGGGATGATGCTATAAGGAATTTGAAGCTAAGTATATCCATTCTTGAATCTGCGCGAGGAAGATTGCCGGTTCCGGAGCTGAAGACGGGGATGCTCTCTGATAAATTGGGTCTCTACAATCTGCTCATAAGCATCTTGCTTGATAAATATCGGGAGTCGGGAGACCATAAATGCGTCGATTCTGCCTTCAACTATATTGAAAAAAGCAAAGCGGCGGCTTTAACGGAAATGCTCTCTTCTTCAAGGCATCCTGAAGTTGAAAAACGGATAAATGAAATTACTGTGAGGATATCAGACCAACAAAAATCATTAATTCTTGGTAATGCTCATATTGAAGAGGCACAGAACATTATCGCCAAACTGAGTGATTCCTTGATGCTAGTGTCTTGTCCCAGAAATATATTCACAAAGTCTCTTGACCTTTTGCAGGATTGAGTCAGCCGTGGCGGTCCAGACAAAGGGTTTAGAGCTGGCG
>JAGVEJ010000070.1 GCA_020058225.1 Candidatus Zixiibacteriota bacterium
AATTCAATCCATTCTGTCCCAAGTGAGACTTCCGGATCCGGCAGAAATTCATTTACCACAATGGGCGGAAATTCCGTCCCGGGCGCTATAAATTGCTTTATATTATTATTGGTCCTATCATCATCAGTGAGTTTTGCCAAAAGTTTTGAATATATTCCATCGAATTCAAGATTTTCAATTATTTGGAATGTATCGCCAAGATTGAAGTAGGGAAGATCAACCGTGATAATAAGGTCTTCCGGCGTAACCATGCTATCTTCATCATAATCATAGTACAATGCCAAGTCAGCTCCAGAGACAATATTCAATCCGACATTGACAACCGTAAATTCCAATTGGGTAAAGCCGCCGCTTGAGGGTTTCACCTTTGCCGACACCAACGACAAATCATATTCAGCCGGAGTTATGGAATTTTCGCCTCCCGGAGTGCCTCCCCTTAAATTTATTGATTGGCCAATGGCTGATGAAGTGGGAGTGAAACGTTCCCATGATACACCGTCATTCCCTTTTTCACTCCATTTAAATACTGATTTGACGGAGGAAGCATATAAGAGAGTCACCGTTCCGGAATCGTTTTTCAACGACATTCCCGATATCCGAGAAATCCAGTAATTCTCGTTATCGCTATTTCCCCAGATGCCATCGGCATTTCCCCAAGCTGTTTCAAATCCTACGGATGTACTACTATCAATTAATCGCCGGCATACTACAAAATATTCCCTCGCCCCAACCGAGTGCGCCGGGAACATAAAAATGGCGCCATTAATACCAAGCGAATAAAAAGTCAGCATCTTGACACTGTCGGAATTATTATAGAATTCAATCCATTCCAAAGAAACGCTATCACCGGGTTCATTAGACATTACTTCATTGATAATAATATCCGCCGTGACATCTTGAATAATTACGGCAAATAAAGACAAGAGTGTTAATATAGTTCTCTTCACCAGCTTAACTCCGCATCAAGAAGAAATGTCGTCGCTGTTTTATCGTCATATTCGCGATTATAACGATATGAATATTTTATCCCCAATTCCAGATTTTTTGAGGGCTTGATGGATTCTCGAATATACCCATACCAATAATCAATCCGGCCCGCTTTGGAATTTATTTTATCAAAATTCAGCCAGAACTCCGTCTTTCCGAATGATCGCATTTTTGCGCTAAATCTTGTAAAGACCGAGCAATAATCATGATTCTCTTTGTCAATATTATATCCAATATAACTTCTCCAATAGATATTATTAGGGCGGTATAAAAATTCCAACCTTGCCTTATGAACAGACAATATCTGCCCCTTTTCCAAATCCTCACTATATTTATAATCAACTTTGAGGAAGGCAAAGCCTGCTATTGGGGTTTCCATTGCTGTCGCCACCCTTGATGACCGTTGATATTTATCTGCCCCATACTGCGAAAAAGATATTTCATAATTGGCCTTGTTTTCAAGCTTGGAAAACCCTTTTACCAGAAATCCCTTTTGATTATTGCGGCGGTCGCTGAATTCAAATTCAGCCGTATCAATTATTATTTCATTATAATGCAATCCCGAACGGCCACCTCCGGCGAAATTTAGATAATCCGCACTATATTTCCAAGCCGAAAGCCGCAGATCAACCTGCTCAATATCATATCGAGTTTCCATAATTGCGGCCGGGATGGTTTCTTTTGTATTATCCGGAAAGGCCACCTCCACTGATGCGCTCAAGGCCTCATTTTTATATTGCAGGAATGATCCCCATTGATGAAGCGAATATTTTGTGTCATTAAACCGGTTTATTATTTGAGATGATAAATAAATTCCCTCAAACCTAAAATGTCCAAATCGCTTCATAAGGTCAAGCGCCGCGGCTCGAAAACGATGTGTACTGTTCTGATCATTATGCACCATCACCTTTATGGCATCGCTCTTTCGTCCACCTTCAACATAGAGGCCGTTAAATCCGCCAAAATAAGGGTATAAGTAAGAGTCCTCACTTTCATCATACCCTTTTGATAAAAGACTCCCCCTATACCCCACTGTCAATCCCAGCCCAAATCTGGTCGTAAAATTACCGATAGCAACTCTCTTCAATGTGCCATGTTCATTGGCATATTTCATGGCACGGCTCGCCCAAACCCTATGCCCTGTATAATCACCTTTCATCCGGCCTTGGAATCTCCAATGGGAGGGGAAAGTCATATCCAAATAATACTGATCTTTACCTTTATCATCCTCCTCCAGATATTGAAACCTTCTGAACCCAAAAAGACCGGAGTATTGTCGAGTTCTTTTTTCCGATTTTATTTCAAATGGTTCCGTCTGCTCTTTTTCAAGTCCACTCAAATCTTTTTTATAAATATCGCTGAAGTAATTTACATTGGGAATTTCCTCTAAAAGATACATGCTGGCGCTGTCTATCCCAGACTCATAAATTTCGGTTAATCTCTGATAGGTATGATAATCAATATCGCCTCGAAGATACGCTTCATATATTTCCTCATCAGAGGGATAAACATCAGATGAAATATTTTGACCAGAGACGCTTGGAATTAACAATATCATTAATACCGGCAGAATCGGAATCCAAGCTAATCCAAATGGTGCAAAAAGATTGATATACCGCATAAAATATAATTCAATCCAGTTTATACCTTTTCAATTTGCGGTATAATGTCCGTTCGCCGATTCCGAGCCTTTTGGCGGCGGTTTTGCGATTCCCATCTGATTCCTTCAACGTCGTTTCAATCGCTTCCTTTTCAATTTTTTGCATAGTGCCCTTTGCCGCCAAATCTCCGGTCGCCGACTCCGGTTCGGTCTCAAAATTCTGCCTCGTCGGTAGATTGGCGGTAATCAAATCGTGGAGCATCTTGATTTCGCTTCCGAGTGAAAGCAAGGCGCGGTAAATCAACTCATGCCCTGCTTCTTCGGGAGTATGGCCGGTCGCAACCGGAAGATGCTTTTGAGTCATCCCTTGCTCCATAATGAATTGCTCGACTTCATGAGTGGAAATTTCTCCGCCGGGATGTAACGCTCCCATCCGCGCCGTAAAATTACGAAGTTGTCGCACATTTCCCGGCCAATCATAGTGCGACAATATCTCCATAGCAGGCTCAGAAAATCCCTTTAGCTTTTCCTTATTTGCAAAATGACAAAGCAACGGCAGAATATCTTCCTTCCTGTCAAACAATGAAGGTAGAACAATTTTGATTACTCCAAGTCGGAAGTACAAATCCTCTCTAAATATTCCCTCTCTAATCGCTTCCGATAGGTCGCGGTTTGTGGCCGCAATGACTCTAATATTGGAATGCACCGGCTTGTCCCCACCCACCGGATAAAAGATTCCATCTTCAAGAACCCGCAATAGCTTCACCTGCATATCCGGCTTGGTTTCGCCGATTTCATCAAGGAATATTGTTCCGCTATGGGCTTGCACAAACAGCCCCTCACGCTTACCCACCGAACCGGTGAAAGCTCCCTTCTCGTGTCCGAAAAGTTCTGATTCCAAGACCCCTTCGGCGATGGCGCCGCAGTTCACCGCAACAAACCTGTTTTCGGCTCGATGTGAATTCTCATGAATAGCGCGGGCTACCAGTTCCTTTCCGCTTCCCGATGGTCCAATTATCAATACGCTGATATCTGTTGGAGCGATTTTTTCAATCGTCTCCGCCACCGTCTTTATCTTTTCCGAGCGCCCCACCATATTGAATTTTCTTAAAAGCGATTTCTGGTAGAGAATCTTATTTACTTTTTCCCCGATGGCTTCTTTTCCATCCAACAGATTAATCGAGCCGTCAAACATCGAAATATCTATCGGCACACGATGATGCCCCGAAATATTAATCTCCCAAATATCCGTCAGGGGAGAGCGCATCCTTATTCTTCTGATTATTCCGGCAGTCATTCCGGGAAAATCCTCGGCAATAAAAATAATCTCGACTGAGCGCTCTTTTAGCAAAGTATATAATTCGGATATCTCATATATATATTCAGCAATTGGGCCAAAGGCCTTGTCAAAATTTTGAATGCTTTTAACCGTTTCCGGATGAACTAATACTACTGCCTGCTGTATCATTGCGGACGAATTCTCCTCTTTTGCAACCGCCCACGTTCCTTTTTCTGTTCAATCAAATAGAGATTGATTTCATTCTTGATTTTATCCACCGAAAGAATTCCGACTTCAACCGGATCACCCAGACGCAATACCCGTCCATGATGCCGTCCCACCAATCGAAAATGCTTCTCGTCAAATTTGTAGTAATCGTCGTCCAATGATGAAAGCCGTACCATCCCCTCCACGCCGGTATCTCCCAAACGGACAAAAAAGCCGAAATTTAGAATTCCCGAAATCACCCCTTTGTATTCTTTTCCTATCCGTTCGGACATATAGGCAACCCGCTTAATTTTAACAGCCTCTCTCTCAGCCGCCTCGGCCATTTTTTCCGTTTCTGAACAGCGCTTGCCCACGTGGGTCAGAATTGTACCAAGCGCCTTATTTAATTTTTCCGGATATCTTCCATTAACCAGTTTTTTCAGCAAGCGATGCACCAAAAGATCGGGGTATCGCCTTATGGGAGATGTAAAATGCGTATAATGCGTAAAGGCCAAACCAAAATGCCCGATATTTTGCGGCTGATAAACCGCTTTTTTCATTGAACGCAACATCAATTCGTTAAGAAGTTCTTCCTCCGGTTTGTCCTTGATTTTCTCCAGAAAACGGGAAAACTGAATCGGCCTCATATTGTCGGATACGGGAAAACTATAGCCGAGCGTTGACACCAAATAAGAGAAGGCTTCCAGCTTATCCATATCCGGCTTATCATGCACCCGATAGAGAAATTTCTGACCCAATCTGAAAACATGAAGAGCCACCGCTTTATTGGCCGCCAACATAAATTCCTCTACTAGGCGATGCGACTCCAGCCTTATTCGATTTCCTATTTCTATTATTTCGCCCTTGCTGTTTAATACTATATGCGCTTCCGGCAAATCAAAATCAAGCGAACCATCCATCATTCTTCTCTTCTGAAGAATCAAAGCCAGCTTGCGGGCAAGAAGAAGATTATCCGAGACTTTTTCAACCGCATCAGATTTTTTATTGCTGTTGAAAAATTCCTGCACCTCTTCATAGCTCAGCTTGGAGCGCGATTTTATCACCCCTTCGACAATTTCCCAATTGAGCATTTTTCCATTGATATCAAAGTTAATTATTATGCCGTACACCAGACGCCTTTTATTCGGTTTCAACGAACAGATATCATTGGAGAGCTTCTCCGGTAACATCGGAATACATTTACCCGGAAGGTAAACCGAATTCCCCCGCTCAAAGGCCTCTTTGTCAAGAGGAGTCCCATCGCGAACAAAGAACGATACATCGGCAATAAATACACCCAATTTATATCCGTTCGCGGTTTTTTCAACCGTGATGGCGTCATCATGATCTTTGGCATCGGATGGGTCGATTGTATAAATACTTTCTTTGGTAAAGTCTCGTCGTTTTTTAATCTCAGTTTCATCGAAAAAGGCGGCCGCTTCCTCAGCCTCTTTGATTACCTGCCGCGGAAATTCCTCGGTGAGATTAAAACTCCTGATTACGGTAAGAAGGTCAACTCCAGGGTCGCCGGGGCGTCCTATCCGCTCGAGTATTTCCCCTTCCGGATTGCCTAAGGCATCTTCCCAATGCACAATTTTGACAACAACCCGCTCGCCATCCTCAGCTCTCTTGGTTAAACCGTGCGGAATATAGATATCCCGGTGAACTTTTTTATTATCGGGAATCACAAAATTGAAATGCTTGCTAATTCGAAAAACGCCAACAATATTCCTTTCGGTTCGTTCAAGAACTTTGATAACCTTACCATACAATTCATCCGCCATTTTTGCCCCGACACGCACCAATACTTTATCACTATCAAGCGCTGTTAGGGTGTCATCCGGAAGTATAGTTACTATCTCGCCTGATTCGGTGGATATTATACCATGCCCCCCTTTTGAGATTGAAATTTGCCCCACAATCAGATTTAACTCAGAGGGAACTCCCAGCCGATTGCGTTTCAGTTTAACAAGCCGCCCAGACTCAAGCAGTCTCTTTATCAAACTCCTAAAGGCGGAATAATCATTTTCTTGAATATTTAATTCGCGGGCCAACTCCTTTATTTTTAAGGGGCGATCCGCTTTATGCTTAAGATAATCAATTACGAAATGTTCAGTTACTTGCATATAATATTCTTATAACTTTTTATTGGCCAAGTCAATAGAAAAAATGACAGACCCTGCCAATTTGGCAGAAAATAATTCAAGGTTTATGTCTGGAAAATGTGATGTTATTTCAGAAGAATCATCTTTTTGACAGAATCAGAATCGCCTGCGGAAAGCCGATAAAAATATACCCCCGATGGTACTGCCTGCCCGCGCTCGTCGTCGCCATCCCATTCGATTTTGGTTATCCCCGCTCTGGCATATCCCGTAAATGATTTTATATGGCTCCCCAAAACATTATATATATCAAGCGTCCAAGGGCCATTTCTTGGTAGAGAGAACTGGATCTCGGTAGATAGGTTAAAGGGATTAGGATGATTCTGGAATAACATGGGCGTTTTAGGCAAATTTCCATTTTCCGATATTTCGCTTATATCTGTCTGGTCATTAAGAGAAAGAATAATTTTCCCACCATTATTTCCCACAGCCTCCGCCGCAATTATTTTGGGCATATTATATGAATAAGCAATCGCTGATATTTGCACAAAATCAGTATCAATGGCGTCCGTGATATCATAAATCAAAATCCTTAGTGTATCATTATATAATCCCGATTCAAAATTCATTCCTGCCGCACCGATACCAAGCGCTGGATTTGCCGTGGTATTCGATGTGGTAAAGGCTATCCAGATGGCTCCAATTAATCCATCGCACTTGGAATAAATTCTGACGACAGACTTATCATCTTTTATGGTCAAGGTACCATTATAAGAAGGCTCAATATTATTAGTCGGCTTCTGTATGTTATTAACTATTCTGGTCAGATAAAGAAAGTCGCCAATCCCCAACCCCTTTTTGTCGCCGTTATAATCAGCACACAAACTCCAAGCAACATATTCATTTTCATTTCCGAATGCCGATGCCCCCTCCAAAAGATATTTATCAAATTTCTGCCATTCCGGGTAATTCTCCTCATACCAATCATTATTACAATCCCGACCAGATAGAATTGGGGGGAACATAAGAAGAAGAATGCTAACGAATATTGCCAATACCGGTTGTCTAATCATCTTTACCAATCCATTATCAAATAAATTTTTGACTCATTATAAGGTTAAATACAAATCGGTCAAGCCATATTATTAGACGGGCTTATTATGGAATTGTTGTGCCGGAAATCCTAAAATCGCCACTTATTCCTATTTTTTGGAAATTTTATTTTATCAGCAATTACAATTCTTGGCACTCGAATATTCATCAAATTCTCCCACCTATAACCAATTGATATTTACTATCTTACAAAGACCGTCTGTTCCCATAATCTTCAACCAAAAAATTGCATTATGCCATAATATTCATTATCTTTTATTATGGGTCGGGTTACGAGTCCCATCGAGCTCAAGGCGAGCCGAGAATAAAAAACCCGACACAACTACTTGGATGAAAATATTTGAAATAAGGAAATAAATATGCCGTTCGAACGCGAAAAAATTGTCTCCGTTTATCTCGAAGAAGAAATGAAAAACTCCTACATCGACTACTCCATGTCAGTAATCACCAACCGCGCCCTTCCCGATGTCCGTGATGGCCTCAAACCTTCCAATCGAAGAATCCTGGTCGCGATGAACGATCTCAATCTCTCCCCCGGCCGGCCGCACAGAAAATGCGCCAAGATTTGCGGTGATACCTCCGGTAACTACCATCCCCACGGCGAACAGGTGGTTTATCCCACCCTTGTACGTATGGCGCAGGATTTCAATATGCGCTACCCGTTGGTTGACGGGCAGGGGAATTTCGGTTCTGTTGACGGCGATGGCGCCGCGGCCATGCGATACACCGAAGCCCGCCTTACTCCGATTGCCATGGAACTTTTGGCCGATATGGAAAAAGATACGGTCGCTATGATGCCCAACTACGATGAAACCCGTAAGGAACCGCGTGTGCTCCCGGGCAAATTCCCCAATTTGATATGCAATGGGACCTCCGGTATCGCCGTCGGCATGGCCACCAATATGCCGCCGCACAACTTGGGCGAGGTGATCGATGGCCTGGCCTTATTGATTGATAATCCCGAAATCACCAACGATGAACTGATGGAACTTGTCCCCGGCCCCGATTTCCCGACCGGCGGCATTATCAACGGCCGCGCCGGCATCCGCGAGGCGTACCGTACCGGTAGGGGACGCTTGATGGTCCGTGCCAAGGCGGTGGTCGAAATCCAGAAAAGCGGCAAGGAGATGATTGTCGTAACCGAGATTCCATTTCAGGTGAACAAGTCCAATCTTCTGGAGCGCATCGCCGAACTGGTGCGCGATAAGCATATCGAGGGCATTTCTGATCTGCGCGACGAATCCGACCGCGACGGAATGAGAATAGTCGTCGAACTGAAACGCGACGCCCAAGCCGAGATCGTCCTCAACCAGCTCTTCAAACATACACAAATGCAGTCCACATTTGCCATCATCATGCTGACTCTGGTCGGCGGCGTGCCGATGGTGCTTTCGCTTAAAGAGATGATGGAGCAATTCTTAATTCATCGCCACGAGGTGGTCGTACGCCGCACCAAATTTGATTTGAACAAAGCCGAAGAGCGGGCGCATATTCTCGAAGGGTACAAAATTGCTCTGGATAATATCGACGCCGTCATCGAGCTGATCAAAAAATCCAAGGATACCCCTACTGCCCGCGAAGGGTTGATGACCAAATTCAAACTTTCCGAAAAGCAGGCCAACGCTATCCTCGATATGCGCCTCGCCCGATTGACCGGTCTGGAACGGCAGAAAATCGAAGAAGAATATCTGGCCATGATTAAACTTATCGCCGAGCTTAAGGGAATTCTCGAATCAAAACCGCGCCGGATGGCGATCATAAAAGAGGAACTGCTCGAACTCAAACGGAAATACGCCGACGATCGCCGCACCGAAATTCAGGACGCCGCCGAGGAATTCACCGTCGAGGATTTAATCGCCGAGGAGGATATGGCGCTCACCATCTCGCACGCCGGATACCTCAAGCGCCTTGCGATCACTATGTACCGTCGTCAGAATCG
>JAGVEJ010000045.1 GCA_020058225.1 Candidatus Zixiibacteriota bacterium
AAGCCCGGGGGGAAGCTTTTTACCAAATTGACCGGTGATGACATCAATGTTACTTGGGAAATGATTGCCCGTCTGGCCGAACTGTCCTACCGATGCACGCTCTGCCGTCGATGCGCCATGACCTGCCCCATCGGGGCGGATAATGGACTGGTAACGCATGAACTACGCAAGATATTCAGTCAGGAGATGGGGATAGCCGTTAAGCAGTTACATGAACTCGGTTCGGTACAGCATCTTCGGAAAGGTTCATCTACGGGTATGACTCCAGTTGCCTTTTTGGATAATGTTGAATTCATGGAGGATGAAATAAAAGAGCGGACTGGGATGGAATTCAAATGGCCTATCGATAAGGCTGGAGCCGATGTTTTATTGCTTCATAATGCCGGTGAATATCTGGCTTGGCCGGAAAATCCGGAGGCTTTTGCCATTATTCTCGAGGCGGCTGGAGTCAGCTATACGTTATCATCCGATATAATTGCCTATGATGGAGTCAATTATGGATTGTGGTATGATGATATCCAGTTGGCAAGAGTGGCGCTGAAGCATATCGAAGCGGCCAAGAAGCTGGGAGTAAAAAAGATAGTTATAGGTGAATGCGGGCATTCTCATAAGGCGTTGACCGTGATTGCCGATAGAATTCTCACCGGCGATTATAACATTCCACGGGAAAGCTCGATGGCACTGTTGGCCGATATTGTAAAATCAGGCCGATTAAAACTGGACCCATCTCGGAATGAAGATATTTATGTCACCCTGCACGACCCTTGCAACATGGTGCGCCTGATGGGTATTGTTGAACCCCAGCGTGAAATTCTTCGCGCCATCGCTCCGAAATTCAGGGAAATGACTCCTCACGGTGTGGAAAATTATTGCTGTGGAGGCGGAAGCGGATTTGCCATCATGCCCAATACCAATTTCCCCGAGTGGCGCAATATTGTGGCGGGGAGAATGAAACTCCGTCAGATACTCGATGTTTTCCAAGATGTCATCCAGCCGGAGCATAGGAAATATGTCTGCGCCCCGTGCTCAAATTGCAAGGGGCAGATTCGTGAAATTTTAACCGCTTATGGTGTTTTTGAGCGATGTAATATTCTTTATGGCGGACTGGTTGAATTAATGGTCAATGCCATGCCCGAAATAAAGGAACCATTCCTCCATTGGGAATTTCATTGATGAAGGGAGAGGATTAAAGTATGGCCAAGAAAATATTAATAGTAGATGATGAAAATGACCCGCGCGTTTACCTTGAAACCTTATTCAAGGAAAACGGCTATCAGACGGCAGTCGCTTTTGATGGCGATGAAGCTCTGCCAAAAGTAAAAGACTTCAAGCCGGATTTAATTACGCTTGATATAATCATGCCGCATGAAACGGGCGTGAAATTCTACCGCGAATTGCAGAAGGATGCGACCTACGCCGGAATACCGGTAATAATCTTAAGCGGGGTCACCCGATATAAAGAATTATTTGCGCGCGACCATGCGACTATGCCAAAACCGTTTGCCTTTATTGAGAAGCCTATTAACCGTGATGAACTTCTTGAGAAGGTTAAACAAGCAATCGGGAAATAATTCGGAGATTATCTATTTTTACAGAAATTCGGCCGACCGGGGGTAAACCGGTCGGCTATTTTAATTATTGTTGGCAATGAGATGTAATGGCTTTGGGGCAGATGTGGATCCCGACAGGGTGTCGGGACCGCGCACATCTCGGGGTTTTTCAACAGGCCCCAAGCGGTGGAACACCCGATGAAAAAAACTGTCAATTGGCGCCATCGGTCCGTCGCAGGCGGATTTCCCGACGAAATTCCGGCAGGAAAGGGTTCCTGCCGGCGCATTCTCATAAGTTAAAAAGTTTCGTCTGGTCTCGGTTTCAGATTAGCGATTGCTAATCTGTTGGTAAATCCGGCTTTTGACGGAAAAGTGTGGCCAGACGATTACAAATCTTTGCGCTACAATTCGCCTGTGACGGGCGCCAGTTTATCCGCCTATGGCGTGATTCACACGCCCCCAATAAACTGGTAAGCCCTATGGCTTATTGGGGTCGCAAGAACCGGCGCAACTATAGCACGACTTAGGAGACAGTCTCGGGACTCCTGCCGGCGCATAATGTGGGTTTTTAACAGGCTCTGGGAGCTTATGCGTATGGATACATTCCCTTTTTAATCATGCCAAGATTGTCAAGAATTCTATTATGCTTGGTTTCATCATCAAGAAGATAATTCAGAAGATATTCCTGAATCAGCATCTTTTTCCCTTTGAGCGCTGAGAGGGATTTCTCGGCGAGGTTGACTGTCTTCTTCTCCAAATCAATATGATTTTCAATCATTTGCCAGACATCTTTCAATTCATCGGTAGAAAGAACTATCGCATTCGATTGTAAGCTCATGGCGATAAGCTCCTGTACCCGATAATGCATCTGGGAGTCATGCTGAATTATTTCCATGATAATTCTGACGATGGGGTTTTCCGTCTTTTCCATGACTTTGCCGGTAGAAATAACTGAAGCATTTTCAATTCTCTGCCACTGGCGCATGTTGTTGACGATTTCTTCTTGAATTTCTTTTGTTTTCATTGTAAAAGTCTCCTTTGGATTGATAAAAGCTGTTATAAATATTAATCTCAAATATTCGCTATGATAAACCATCAGTTTGTTGTCAAGATTCAATCCCAAGATTCACTGAAAAATATACTTTTATATCAAATATGTCCATTATTTATGATTCAATGACTCCTAATATTTTCCCAATGCCGCATTTCTTGACATTTATGAACAATTATAATCTACAAAATGTTTTGATTTTATTTAAATTGGGGGATATATTTTGTAAAATTTTATTCTCGCCATGTTTTTGATGAGAATAATTAAGCCGTGAGGTTGGACCTAAGAACAATGAGTTGGTTCCAAAATCTATTTTTAAGCAAGCGTCGTTATTCCGATGAAATTCTAAAGTCCATAAGGGATAAATTCAGGCATTTTCAAACGATTCTTGATAAGAATAATCAGGTTCTCCGAATAATGAGCGACATGGAGGAAAAATCCCAAGGGGAATACCTCTTTGATATCAATTATATACAAGGATGCCTTAAAGAGATTAATGATGGATTGAATACCATTATTGAAGAGCTAATGGGATTAGGGGGATCGTCGTATGGCAAGCTTAAAGACAAATTCGTCCAAATAAGCAACGAAGTTGACAGCATTATAACCGGCAATTTGCCCATTGAACGCGACGAATACACTATTCCATTTGATAAACTGGGGAAGGAAAAGACCTTTAGTGTCGGCAGTAAAAATGCCCAGCTTGGCGAGCTTAAAACCATATTACGTCTGCCGGCGCCTGATGGATTTGCAATCAGCGCCTGGGCTTATAAAAGATTTGTCGATGCCAACAATCTTCAATCACGCATATCTCAAAAAATTGAATCGCTGGATATAAAAAGCTTCTCCGATTTGGAACGAATAAGCCACGAAATCAGAGGTATGGTAATCTCGGGGCAGATTCCGGAGGATTTATCCTCAGCCATTCGCAAAGAATATGATTCCCTTGCCGGGCGCTCTCAATCCGACCGCTTTTCTCTGCGTTCCAGCGCCATAGGTGAAGATACATTGTTCAGCTTTGCCGGACAATACGCTACTTTTTTGAATGTCCGCGGCGATGAAATACTTGAAAGATATAGAGAAGTAATAGCCAGTAAATTCACCCCTCAAGCAATCTATTATTTCCTGAGCCATTCTCTTGCCGAAACTGAATTGGCCATGAGCGTGGGGTGCATTTCGATGATTAATTCTGCGGTGGCGGGGGTTATTTACACCCGAAATCCGGTAAATCCGGACGATGATGTTTTGCTTATCAATTCAGTCTTCGGTTTGGGTAAATATTTGGTTGATGGCACATTGACTCCGGATTCATTCCATATATCAAGAACGGATAAAAGCATTATATCATCATCGATAAGCAAAAAACCGGTAAAACTGACGCTTTCCCCAGAAGGTGGGACAATTCAGGAAATAGTTCCGGATGAGCAACAAAGTTCGCCTTCATTGAATCCGGATCAAATCAGGCGATTGGCTGAATATGCCATAAAAATTGAACAGCATTACGGTTCACCACAAGATATTGAATGGGCAATTGGAAAAGACGACAAAATATATTTGTTGCAGACCCGTCCCTTACAGGTAGTCAAATCAAAAGCTCCGGTTGTTTTCCCCGGCTTGAATAACCTTAAATTTATTTTAAAAGGGGGTAACACCGTTTGCCCTGGAGCTGGAGCCGGTAAGGTATTTCAGGCATTATCCGGCAAAGACCTTGCCTCAGTGCCCGAAGGCGCGGTGCTTGTGGCCCCGAATCCTTTTCCCGGACTAATAACGGTCATGGGAAAGATTTCGGCCATAGTCACTCAGGTGGGGAATGTGGCCAGCCACATGGCCACCATTGCGCGGGAATATAGGATACCAACCATCGTTGGCGTAACCGATATAGACAAGCTGAAACCCGGCACCTTAGTCACTGTTGATGCCACCGAGGGGATAATATATGAGGGGATACAAAACGACTTAATCGAGGCCCGGCGTCCGGAATATGATATATTCGAGGATACCGGCATTTATAATATTCTGAAAAGAGTTCTGACGCATATCTCGCCGCTAAATCTGATTGGATATGAGGAGGTTGGTTTTGCGCCGGAATTCTGTCGGACCTATCATGATATTACGCGATATGCCCATCAGATGGCAATGGTGGAAATGTTCCATCGCACAATTAAAATAGATGGGAAAGATAGTATTGGGTTGCGGTTAAAAAGCGCCATCCCTCTGAATGTAAACATTATATATATTGACCGAGATTATTCTGAATTTGGAGGATCCAAATTTGTGGTTGAAGAAAAAATCGGTTCGTCGCCCATGGAGGCTTTTTGGTCGGGTATTAAGAAAGAAGGTTGGCCGGCAGGCCCTCCGGGAGGAGACTTCAAGGGGTTTGTCAATGTCCTTGCCACCACCATGTCCAGAGGCGAACAGGCGGAATATTCCGAGAATAGTTATGCAATCCTTGGCGAAGATTATATGATTCTAAGTTTGCGTATGGGATATCATTTTTCCACCATTGAGGCCATGAGCGCCTCGGATCTGAATAAAAATTACATTCGAATGCAATTCAAAGAAGGGGGAGCGTCACTTGACAGAAGAATTAGACGGATTAAGTTGTTAATTACTCTTCTATCGGCGATAGGATTCGAGCAACGCAGTCGGGGCGATTTTCTTGATGCGATACTTTCATATCAAGACAGGCAGAGCATTGCCGAAAAATTACACCTGCTGGGACGAATGACTATTTTAACCAAACAGCTGGATATGGCCCTTTCCAGCGATTCGGTGGCTCAATGGTACACCGATGATATCATGAAAAAGCTCGGTCTGAAACCGGCGGGAGCGAAATCTTGAGGCGGATTGTCAACATTTTTACCGGCATCTTTGAATTCATAATCACTTTCAAATATCTGATACCGGTCAGTTCCATACTACTTTTTTCCATACTTGGGGCCGCCATATATCTTGTTTATCAAAACACTGAAATAATGCGCAATCGAATTAATGAAGATTTCAATCAACAACAATTGATTTTGGCTCGGCAGGTGGCCTCGCAAATTGACGCCATTCTCCATGATTTTGAAGGCGAAATGAAAAGTCTTGAAAATATATCCATATCAAATGGAAACCGGCAGGTCAATTATGACGCCTTAAAAGCAATGGCAGAGCGAACCCGAAATAAAGGTTTTTGGGAAGCGGGTGTAATTTCTGATGGAGCAATTGAAATATCCTATACTGCCCAAAATGCATTCATACAAGACAAGCAAATCATTATTCAGGATTACCCTATTGATGATCAACAGACCTTAAGGCTCGGCAACGTTAGGGCTTCGTCGACTTATAAGGATACTACAATCATTGTCGCCCTCTATATGAATATAGCCAACGGCAAGACGCTTTTTGCCCTGCTTGATCTGACCAGCCTCATGGGAAGAGCAACCAGCCAGATACATTCGGGCAAGACCGGATATGCCTGGGTGATTGATGAAACCGGAATGTTTATTTATCACCCAGATAAGACCTTTATCGGGAAAAATGCCTTCACGGCAAGATATCAAAGAATGCCATATATCAGTTTTGCGCAGATTAATAGCATCATGCGTGATCGAATGCTTAAAGGTGAAGAAGGCACCGGCATGTATGAAAGCGGATGGCATCGCGGCGTAGAAGGCAAAGTAACCAAATTGATCGCTTTTACGCCCATTCAGAGTACGGCGCTCTCCAAAAATAAAGTGTGGTCGGTAGCGGTGGCGGCGCCGATTTCCGAAGTTGCCGAAGCGGTGCATCAGGTGTATGTCAGTCACCTGGCGATTCAATTAGCCATGGTTGCCAGCATGTTTGTTTTTGGCCTATTGGTAATAATATATCAACAGAGGGTTTCACGAGCCCTTAAAGAGCGAGTTAGCCAGCAAGAGGAATTAATTTCCAGTATTTTGCAAAATTCGGTCGATGCAATTATTTTTATTGATAATGATAATAGGGTGAAGGTCTGGAACCGCGGGGCGGAACTTATTTTTGGATATAAAGCGGAAGAAATGATCGGTCAGACATTTCATAGGCTTGTGCCATCTGATGTTGATGCCGATGAAGAGTTGCGCAATATCCAGGAAGAAGTGAATAAAACCGGCTATATAAGAAATTACCGCGCTCCCAGAATAACAAAGGAGGGCCGACGGATAACCATTGACCTTTCTCGTACGGCAATATATACCAGCGATAATGAAGTTATTGGAAGTACCGCTATTATCAAGGATGTTACCGATAAAATGGAATTGGAGCAGAGGATCTACAATACGGAAAAACTTGCATCAATTGGTATTCTTGCCGCCGGCGTAGCTCATGAGATCAACAATCCGTTGGCCATCATTCTGGGATTCACGGATCTGCTTTTGGAGAAGTATAGACCGGGCATGGCGGAATATGATGATCTGAAGATGATAGAGGAAAACGCCAATCATGCCAAAAAGGTAGTGGAGAATATGCTCGGATTTGCCAGAATTACGGAAGGGATGGAAGAAATTGTGGATATTGATCGCAGTCTCGCCACCGTCATGAATATTATAAAAAATACTTTGATGACCAAAAAGATTAACATTGAGGCGGAAATTGCCAATCGATTACCCCGGGTTCGAGGTGATGCCCGAGAATTCCAGCAGGTAATTTTCAACCTAATTAACAACGGAATTGCGGCTATGGAAAAATCCGGAGGTAAAATAATGATCACCGCGCGGGCAGATGATAATTGGGTTCATGTTGATGTCAGCGATACCGGCATTGGAATCCCCGAAAAAATAAAGCCCCGTATCTTTGACCCATTTTTTACGACCAAAAAGGTTGGCGAAGGAACCGGTTTAGGCTTATCTTTATGTTATGGCATTGTCAAAAAATATGGAGGGGCGATAACATTTAATAGCTCGACTTTAGCAGACTATCCCGATAAACCAAGCGGCACAACTTTTACAGTTTCAATGCCTATTATACTGACCGATGATGATGAGAAAGGAGGCGAGGTATGATTCAAAAAATATTAGCCGTTGATGACGAACCGCATATGCTTAAGCTCCTTGAGAGAATAATTAAGGAAAAAACGGCCTTTAATATTATGACTATCAACAACTCGCTTGAAATACCATCCGTTCTTGAACAAAATCAATTTGATTTGATAATCACCGACCTGAAAATGCCCGGCATGGATGGGCTTGATGTACTGAGATATATCAAGGAAAAAAAATATGAGGCCGAGGTGATTATCATAACCGCCTTCGGCTCGCTGGAGTCGGCCATTGAGGCTCTCTCGCACGGAGTATTTGATTACATAACAAAGCCCTTTAAGAAGGAGCAGATTATATATACGGTCGATAGGGCGTTGCGATTTCAGGGGATGAAAAAGGAAATAGCCGGATTGGCAGGAATATTCAATATGGAACCATACAGCGCCGCCTTAAAATCGTTTGAAAAAGAATATATCCAGCGTTTGGCATCAAAAATCGGGGATGACATTAATATCTTAGCCGAACATTCCGGTCTTTCCAGAGATATTATATTATCAATCCTTCAATCTTCCCGACCAACTGATTAAGGCTGAGGTCATAACAGGATTTAGAACAGGAGCATTGCCCATGGAAATAAAAAAAGCAGAAGAAGTAATGATTCCTCTGGATAAATACCCTCATATTCCATATTGGTTTTCTCTACGGCAGGCGATTGCAGAGATGGAAAAATCGGAACTGGAGGTAATGGGGAAAAAATCATTACCGCGCGTAGTGCTTGTTTTTGACGAAAAGTATCGTCTTATGGGAATGGTAAGGCGGAGGGATTTACTTCGTGGATTGGAGCCAAAATTCCAGCTTGAAAGCTCCAGAGCTTCCGAAAAAAGATGGTTCGACATCAAAATTGACCCTGAACTTGCGGAATTATCTTATGATAATATATTGAAAGGGATTTGTGAACGAGCAAAACATCCGGTAAGTGATATCATGATTCCGGTCACCATGACGGTGAATGCCGACGACCACTTGATGAAGGTTATTTATGAAATGGTTGAAAACAACCTTAGCCTGCTTCCGGTATTGAAGGACAATAGGATAATCGGGGTGGTGCGATCGGTTGATGTTTTCCATGAAGTTGCACAATTACTATTATAATCAATCTTTGACCAAGCAAACCATCCGGAGTATCAATGTTTTGGAAAAATAAGAAAGAAAATAATAATACCGGAAAACGCGGCAGTCTTCCGCCGATGCCCTCCAATATATATCTGGCCACATTCGGAAAAAGGACCGATTGGCGTCGGATATTTTTTATTCTTCTTGGGGTAGCCTTATTTTGCGTTGTTTATTTTTCGCCGGCATGGAATGATGCCGTTGATCCCCAAGGAAATCACTTTCAATTATCCCGCGAAGGGAAAGCCTCAATTGCGCTGTTTCTTCTCGCCGCCACATGGTGGATATTTGAGGTGGTCCCAATCGGTATTACCGGAATTGCCATTGGGGTGATACAGGCTCTCTTTTTGATTCGCGATGCTCGAGTGGCCTTCACCGATTATATGGACCCATCGGTGTGGTTTATATTCGGGTCTCTGGTCATTGGTATGGTCTTCTCCAAGACGGGATTGACCAAACGAATGGCTTACAAGATGCTTATCTTGGTGGGTGAAAGAACAAGCCGAATATATTTCGGATGTTTTGCCATGACCGCAGTTCTTACCCTTATTATGGCGCATACGGCGGTGGCGGCGGCGCTATTTCCTCTTTTGATGGCAATTTATTCTTTGTATGACGAAGAACAAAAACCAAGCAAATTTGGTAAAGGGCTGTTTATAGGAATGGCTTTTGCGGCCGGCGCCGGAAGCGTGGTAACTTTGCTGGGTTCGGCGCGGGCGGCCGTGGCGTTTGGTTTTTTCAAGGATATGGCGGGGCGTGAAATTTCTTTCTTTGAGCTTCCATTTTATATGCTTCCCATCGGCTGGATAATGGTCGTCCTGATTTGGGTAATAATGATGATTTTATTCAAGCCGGAGAAAAGCATCATACCTGGACTTCGCGAGAGAGCCTCATCGCTTTATGCCAAGCTTGGACCGATGAGTCGTGATGAAAAAATCACTCTTATTATTGTGATGTCGGCCATCGGTATCATGAGCGTTCGAGCATTCATACCCATACTGAAACCGCTGGATAAAAGCGCCATAATACTTGCCGGCACCTTATTATTTTTCATCCTGAAGATTTTAGGTATTAAAGATTTGGAGGATATTCCCTGGAATATCGCCTTGCTGTTTGGGGGAGCTATGAGTATTGGATATTGCCTCTGGCAGACTGGAGCGGCACAATGGCTGGCAATCAATTGGCTTATTTTATTTCAAGACGCTCATTGGCTTATTTTTGTAATGGGTGTAGCCTTTTTCGTCTTGGTGATGACAAATTTTATTATGAATGTCGCCGCCATCGCTATTTCCTTGCCGGTGGCATTTGTTATTGCGCCATATCTTGGTGTCTCCCCTGAGGTGATTTTATATTCATCGCTGGCGACAGCCGGTATGCCATTCCTGCTGTTAATAGGCGCCGCCCCTAATGCCATGGCTTACGAGAGCAAGCAGTTTTCATCCGGCGAATTTTTTAGGGCGGGAATTATCCCCAGTATTGTCTTAATGATAATATTGGCGCTATTCATCTGGTTTATCTGGCCGATGATGGGAATGCCGATTTTGAAAGCGGCATAAGGATAGAGTATTATATTTTTTTGGCAAAACCAGCTACCGAATCCGCATTGTCTATCCGTCTTTGGCGGGACTCAACCCAGGGGGCCTATTGAAAAAGCCCCATTAATAGGGAAAAGCATATTCTTGGGCAATAGGACATAGGAATTGTCATGTCCCCGCCGGATGTGCCGTGTCCGTGCATGGCAGATGTCCACATCTGCCAATGTGCGAGAACAACTTAGGGGCAGATGTGGATCCCGACAGGGTGTCGGGACCGCGCACGTTTTTGGGATTATGACACAGCCTCTCAAGGCACGGGATGACAGGTCGGGGTACGGCGATGAACTTGAATGGGCACTCTTGCCATAATATACACTTTTTCAACAGCCTCCATGGATACCGCGGTATAAAATGCCACAATAAAAAAGAAGATATATTCTTGACAAAATTGTATTCAGGAATTATATATTCCAAAAGTTTGTTAATATGTTCACAAGCTCAAATTGGAGATGTTGTTATAAGACATTAACCTTCAAAAACTTGAGCGAGGTAACAAGGAGATAAATATGGCCGATTATCAACCAGTTCCAGACCAGATTAGGGGCGATATTCTGGTCGTAGGCGGCGGTATATCCGGAATGACCACCGCCATTGAGGCCGCCGAAGTCGGGAAACATTCCATCCTGGTTGAAATAAAACCCTCAATTGGAGGGCGAGTCATTTCGACTAATCAGTATTTTCCCAAACTTTGTCCCCCCACCTGCGGCATTGAAATAAACCTAAAAAGAATTAGACTAAATCCTTTTATAAGGATAATTACATTGGCCGAGGTTTTGCAGGTTTCCGGCTCGCCGGGCAATTATGAGGTTCAGATTAAGCTAAATCCTCGCTATGTAAATGAGAAATGTACCGCCTGCGGTGATTGCGCAACGGTATGCGAGATAGAAAGAGATAATGATCTCAATTATGGCCTTGATAAAACCAAGGCAATCTATTTGCCACACCTAATGGCATACCCGATGCGTTATGTAATCGACCCTCAATTTGCAAAAGATGAGCGGATGAAAAAATGCGTCGAGGCCTGCCAGTATAAGGCAATTGAGCTTGATATGCAACCTCGCACCATAACAGCCAAGGTGGGCGCAATTGTATGGGCCACGGGCTGGAAACCCTATGATGCCACAAAAATCGACAATCTCGGCTTCGGCAAATATAAAAATATTATCACCAATGTCATGATGGAGAGAATATCATCCCAGACCGGGCCGACTGGCGGAAAAATTGTTCGTCCATCGGATGGCAAAGAAGTCAAGACTATCGGCTTTGTACAATGCGCCGGTTCCCGCGATGAAAATCATCTCCCCTATTGCTCAGCAGTCTGCTGTCTGGCCTCCATGAAACAGGCAACCTATGTTCGCACGCAGTATCCTGAGGCGGATATTCACCTGTTTTATATCGATGTTCGCTCTCCAGGGCGACTGGAAGATTTTTATGTTAAAATGCAAGCTGACCAAAAATTCTATTTCCACCGCGGCAAAGTTGCCAAGATTACGGAAACGGCCAACGGCAATTTGATGCTTGAGGCCGAGAATACTCTCACCGGAGAAGTCAGTAAGGTCGAAGTCGATATGGCAGTTCTTGCGGTCGGCATGGTGCCGAATACGGTCGATGCCAAACCGCCTTTGGAAACGACTCTGGATCCATACGGATTTATTGCGGGAGATTCAGATAAAGGCGTTATCGGAGCGGGAACGGCAATGCTTCCCTGTGATGTTGCTGTATCGGTTCAGCAAGCAACCGGTGCGGCATTGAAAGCCATTAATATCGCGGGAAGGAGATAGAAAATGGATTCCAAAATTGGCGTATATATATGCAAAGGTTGCGACATTGCGAAATCAGTTGATGTCGAAAAGCTTATCAATACAGCTATAAAAGACGGCAAAGTGCCGTTATGCAAGACACATGAGGTTCTCTGCAGTCATGAAGGTATTGAGTTGATCAAGGCCGATATTGGCGGTGAAGGGATCAACAGGGTGGTTGTTGCCGCCTGCTCCAATCGAGTATTTCCGGAACTATTTGATTTTGGCCAAGATATTCTAACCGATAGAGCCAACATCCGTGAATATGTCGTTTGGAGTCACAAACCAAATGACGATGATACTCAGATGATGGCTGAAGATTATATTCGAATGAGTATCGCCCGCATGAAAAGCAGTGAACCGGCTCAACCTTATACCGAGGAAACCAGCAAGACGATTATGGTTATCGGTGGGGGCATGACCGGTTTGACATCGGCCAAAGCGGCCGCGGATGCCGGATATCAAGTTGTACTCGTGGAAAAAGAGAGCCAGCTTGGCGGTTGGGCAACAAAATTCGCGAAAGCTTTCCCGAAACATGCTCCTTATCAGGAACTCGAAGATACCGGATATAAGACATTAGCTCAGGCGGTTGAGTCACATACCAATATCAAAGTGCATAAATCAGCAACTATCGAAAAGACTTCCGGACAACCGGGGAAATTCGCCGTGAAATTGAGTACCGGTGCAGAATTTAATGTCGGCGCCATAGTACAGGCCACCGGATGGAGACCATATCCAGCGGAAAAACTGACTCATTTGGGATACGGAATATCTCCGAATATAATTGCCAATATCGATATGGAAGCAATGGTATCCAATGGCGGAATTAAAAAGCCATCAGATGGGCAATCGATTGACAGCATTGTTTTTATTCAATGCGCCGGTTCTCGCGATCAGGAGCATCTTCCCTATTGTTCGGCAGTTTGCTGTCGGGTATCACTCAAACAGGCCAAATATGTGCGCGAGAAATACCCTGATGCAAAGATTTATATTATCTACAAAGATGTAAGGACTCCCGCCCAGTCTGAGCTTTTCTATGCTCATATTCAAAATGATGATGCCATCTTCATGACCAAGGGAGAAATTGCCGGAGTCTCCAAAGCTTCCGATGGCAAAATTTTGATTGATGTCAAAGAGACTCTTCTTGGTGAAGATATTAAGATTAAGGCTGATATGGTGGTTCTGGCGACCGGTATGGTTCCCTCTACCAAGGTCGATGAAGAACCGGTTGCCACGGAGGAAGCTCCTGCCGATGGACAACCTCAAGATGGAGTCACGGCAGATGGCAAGAAAGAAGCCGCTGGAGCCGAAAAGGGCGCCAAAATATTAAATCTGACATATCGACAGGGAACTGATCTTCCTACGCTCAAATATGGATTCCCTGATTCACATTTTATCTGTTTCCCGTATGAAACGAGACGCACCGCCATCTACGCCGCCGGTGGAGTTCGGGCTCCTATGGATCTCTCCGCCGCAAGCGATGATGCCTATGGCGCAACTCTTAAAGCAATTCAGGCGGTTGAATCGGTGGCGCGAGGCGCCGCGGTTCATCCTCGCGCGGGTGATATGAGTTTCCCTGAATTATTCCTGCAAAGATGCACCCAGTGCAAGCGATGCACCGAAGAATGCCCATTCGGCGCACTTGATGAAGATGAAAAAGGAACGCCTCTTCCCAACCCATTTCGTTGCAGAAGATGCGCCATTTGTCTTGGCGCTTGTCCCGAGAGAATCATTTCCTTCAAAAATTATAATGTCAATATGATATCGCAGATGATAAAAGTGATTCATATACCCGATGAATTTGAAGAGAAGCCGCGTATTTTGGCCTTTATCTGCGAGAATGACGCGCTTCCATCGGTTGATATGGCAGGATTGAAACGCTTGCAGTACAATGCGATGATACGAATCATCCCCCTCAGATGTCTCGGCTCGATGAATATTGTCTGGGTTGGCGATGCTCTCGCCAGCGGATTCGACGGCGTTTTGCTGATTGGCTGTAAGAAGGGCGATGATTATCAGTGCCATTTTGTCAGAGGAAGTGAACTGGCTGATACCAGAATGACCAATGTTCGCGATAAGCTAAAGCAATTGGTGCTTGAAGAAGAAAGAGTGCAGATTCACGAATTGGCCATTTCCGATTATCATAAGATTCCCCAAATCTTTGATGATTTTCTGGCGACGATCGAAGGTGTCGGCCCCAATCCTTATAAGGGAATGTAAAGCCGATTAGATATATAATAAAAAGTCCCCTGCTAAAGGCGGGGGCTTTTTTCATTATATTGACCCTATTATGCCTTTCGGCCAAAATTCGGCAATGTAACCTATTTGGCATATCAAAAATGGCATTCGGTATAATATATTGTTATACAATAGGATAACATAATATAATTAGGCCTTGCAGTGTTGGATGTCAATAATGAACCACAACAAAGTTAATGAAATTTTTCACAAATTATGCTTGACTATACAAGCGTATTTAATTAAAATATGACTTGTTGTTGTGCAAAAAATTTAGGTGATTTTTCCACCCACGGCCTCAAACGGATGTTCGTGAGACATTTGGAAAAATCAGGGTGTGAGGATTATGAGGGGTCAAGGACTCCTCAGTCAAAATGTAAAGATTCAGTCAGATTTCATACCTATAGATAAGGAGAAATAATGGCGGACAATACCGTAAAAACACCAATGCTTGACGAGCTTGAAAAAGGAAAATGGCCAAGCTTTGTCAAGGAAATCAAGATGGCGGCAAAAAAGAGCCCCATGGCTCAGGACCTGCTTGGCCAGCTGGAGCAATCCTATAATGAAAAGATAGGTCACTGGAAGCATGGCGGCATCGTAGGAGTTATGGGTTATGGCGGAGGTGTCATCGGCAGATACTCCGATTTACCCGACAAATTTCCCAATGTATCGCACTTTCACACTATCCGTATCAACCATCCCTCAGGTTGGTTCTATACCTCCAAAGCCCTGCGAACGCTATGTGATATATGGGAAAGACATGGTTCCGGTTTGACCAACATGCACGGTTCCACCGGCGACATAATCTTCCTTGGCACCAGCACTCCACATCTTGAGCCAATTTTTTCAGAATTGACAAAAGAGGGATTCGACCTTGGCGGTTCCGGTTCTGATGTTAGAACTCCCAGCTGTTGTGTCGGTCCGGCTCGGTGCGAATGGGCCTGTTATGACACTCTGGCTCTTACCTACGACTTGACAATGTCATTTCAAGATGAACTCCATCGCCCGGCATTTCCCTACAAATATAAATTTAAAATGTCCGGCTGTCCGAATGACTGTGTGGCATCGATTGCCCGTTCGGATATGTCAATTATTGGCACCTGGCGTGACAGCATTCAGGTTAATAAAGATGCCGTGCTTGAGTATGCCAGCAAAGGGATGAACATTCAAAAGGACATAGTCGAAAACTGCCCGGCCAAGTGTATGGAGTGGGATGGCAAGGAACTTCATATTGAGAATAGTTATTGCCGTCGCTGTATGCATTGCATTAATATCATGCCCAAGGCTCTTCGTCCCGGGAAAGATCGCGGAGCTACCGTCCTGATTGGCGCAAAAGCCCCGATTATTGAAGGCGCACTCCTTTCTTCCGTGCTGTTCCCCTTCATCAAAATCGAACCCCCTTATAAGCAGATTAAGGATGTAGTTGCAAAAATCTGGGATGTCTGGAGTGAGGAAGGAAAGAACCGCGAGCGCATCGGAGAATTTATTCAGCGTGTGGGCCTCGGCAATTTCCTCGAAGCTATCGAGGTCGAGCCTGTCGCTGAGATGGTTGCGCACCCGCGCGAGAATCCGTATGTCTTCTATGAAGAGTATTTCGAAGAAGACGAGGGTGAAGAAGAAGAGAAGTAATTTGTCAACTAGAGAATATTAACTTTATTGCAAATAGAGGAAAATATGCCTGAAGCAATGCAGGAAAGATTAACCGACATAGGACCTCCAAAGTATGATAAATTTTTGCCCCCGATAATTAAAGAGAATTACGGCAAATGGGCTTATCATGAGGTTCTCAAACCCGGCGTTATGGTGCATGTCTCCGAAACCGGAAAAAAGCTGTTCACGGTACGAGCCGGCTCGCCAAGATTAATCAGCGTGGAAAAAATCCGTAATTATGCCGATCTGGCCGATAAATACTGTGACGGATATCTTCGTTTTACCAGCCGTAATAATGTCGAATTTCTTCTTACCAAGGAAGAAAATATCGATCCTTTGATAAAGGATTTAAGGACAATTGGTCATCCGGTGGGCGGAATGCAGAATTCTATCTCCAACATAGTTCATACACAGGGCTGGATTCACTGCCACTCGGCGGCGACAGATGCCTCGGGTATTGTTAAGTCTGTTATGGATGAGCTGATTGGCCATTTTGAAAATATGGATCTGCCCGGTAAGCTGAGAATCGCCCTCGCCTGCTGTCTGAATATGTGTGGCGCGGTCCACTGCTCAGATATTGCTATTCTTGGAGTTCACCGCAGACCACCCAAAATCGACCATGAACATCTATATAAGACCTGTGAAATTCCGAGTGTAAGCGCTTCCTGTCCGACTGCGGCGATTCGACCAGTGGTGGTTAATGGCAAACAATCAGTGGAGGTCATTGAAGAGCGCTGTATGTTCTGCGCCAATTGCTACACGGTTTGCCCCTCGATGAAACTAAACGATCCGCTTAATGACGGCGTTTCGATTTGGGTCGGCGGTAAAGTCTCCAACGCCCGCCATGAACCGATGTTCTCCAAGCTGGCAATTCCATTCCTGCCGAACAATCCGCCCCGCTGGCCGGAAGTTACCACGGCAGTGAAGGACCTGGTTGAGCTCTGGGCCAAGAATGCCAGAAAATACGAAAGAATGGGCGAATGGATTGAGAGAATCGGTTGGCCTAAATTTTTCAGGATGGCCGGTATTGAATTCCGCAAAGAACATATTGACGATTTCAAGCATGCCGGCTTGACTTTTAAACGGTCAACACATTTAACCTTTTAAGGGGAAATAAAGTGGCCAAGACAGCAGAAGAAATAGCGGACGTCATATTTAATATGGTCAAGGAGGCGACCGGCCTGAAAAAGCTGAAAGCCACCGACCTAACCAAAGCTGTTATTGAATTGCATCCTGATGTTGACAAACAGCTTTGCAAAGATGCCATAAAAATCCTTATGAATTCCGGAAGATGCGTTTATACATATTTCGGAGGCAGTTATATTGAACTTCCACATAGGGAAAGCGCCGCAAACGATTAATTCCGAGCTGATCGGTATATGCTTCTATGAATGTCAGAATTCCTCGGCTGGTAGTCGCCGGACTCTCCGGCGACTCCGGCAAGACAATAGTTTGCCTGAGTCTTGTTACGGCTCTCCGAAAGAAAGGGCTGAAAACTGCGGTATTCAAGAAGGGACCTGATTATATCGACTCAGCATGGTTAACCCGCTTGGCGGGCGCCCTTTGCCGCAACCTTGATACTTTTATGGTTGAGCCGCAGAATTTATATGATTCATTCATCAACAATACTCGGAATTTTGATATTGCCATTGTTGAAGGCAATCGGGGAATCTTTGACGGCATGGATATCGAAGGAACTCATAGCACCGCGGGGCTTGCAAAAATATTGCACGCCCCTATTGTGCTGGTGATTAACTGCAGTAAAGCAACCAGAACAATTGCGGCCATTGTCAAAGGTTGCATTGAATTTGATTCTGAGATTAAAATAGCCGGTGTGATTCTTAACAATGTCGCCGGTGAACGTCACAAAAAAGTAATTGCCGGCTCGGTGGAAAAATACACCGGTTTGCCGGTTTTGGGGGCGATTCCGCGACTCACGGAAAATGAGAAGCTGATTCCCGGACGTCATCTGGGACTTATTCCCCCCTCGGAATTTGCGACCGATGAAAAATTGGTTGGCTTGCTCTCTGAAATCGCAGAAAAATTTCTTGATGTTGACAGAATGGTTGAAATAGCCAAAAATGTTGATGATATGCGATTAAATATTCAGCCCGAATTTGAAAAAAAATCGGTTGATGTCAAAATTGGATATTTCAACGATTCTGTTTTCACATTTTATTATCCCGAAAATCTTGAGGCGCTGAAAAATGAAGGCGCTGAATTGGTAAGGATATCATCATTGAATAATAAATCCCTTCCGGAAATCGATGCGCTTTACATCGGAGGCGGATTTCCCGAGACATTTGCCGAGCGTCTGGTGCAAAATCAATCAATGCTTGAATCGGTAAAAAATGCCGCTGAAGGCGGATTGCCGATTTACGCTGAATGCGGCGGATTGATTTACTTGTCTCGCTCGCTGATTTTCGAAAACAGAAAATACTTTTTTGCAAATATTTTCCCCATTGATTTGGAAATGAATAAAAAACCGATAGGGCATGGATATACAACTTTAGTGACAGACAATATCAACCCCTATTTTCCTATCGGAACAATGATAAAAGGGCATGAATTTCATTATTCGGGATTATCTGCAAACTGCAGCTCCGAATATAAAACCTGTATGACAGTCAAATCCGGAACCGGCGTGGCCGGAAAAAGGGATGGATTATTGTATAAATGCACTTTTGCCGCATATACGCATATTCACGCTGACGGCGCCTTGGGATGGGCGACAGCAATGGTTAAGAATGCGGCAAATTATAAGAAATATCGTTTAAGAAATAATCGTAGTACAAATATGGATTCAGACACGAATGTAAATGAGCGTGATTTTCCCTGTTACGAAATAGCTGAAGAAATCAATCGCGGCGTTTCAGCGGGGTGAACAGGCTAACTTTTCTGCATACAAGAGAGTGATACTATGGCAAAGATTGTGAAAAAAGAGAAGAAGGGACTAAAAGGCTTATCTCGCGCATCAGGATCATCGAGCGTTGAAACTTCTCCCCTTCGTCCGAAATTTGTGGAAAAACTTCCTCCCTGTATCCACAACTGCCCGAATCATAATCAGATTCGGAAAATAATCATGACATTGTCCAAGACTGAGGAATATGGCAAAACCTACGATCAGACCATGGAGGAAGCATGGAATCTTTTTATGGAGACAACTCCATTTCCATCAACTATGGGGCGCGTCTGCCCACATCCATGCGAAGACGACTGCAACCGCTCTGCCATTGATGGCGGCGTTGCCATAAATAGTCTTGAAAGATTTATTGGCGATTTAGGTCTTCAGAAGAACTTTATCCCAAAGAAATTGACCGAAGACAAAAGGGCCGAAAAAATTGCCATCATCGGTTCCGGCCCTGCCGGTATGTCTTGCGCATATCAGCTGGCCCGCCGTGGTTATGGCGTGACTGTATTTGAAGCTTTCCCCAAAGCGGGCGGTATGCTTCGCTACGGTATTCCGGATTATCGCCTTCCCCAAGATACTCTTGACGGCGAAATCAATCGGATATTGGCCATGGGGGTTGAGTTGAAGCTCAATACCATGGTTGGGAAAGATATTCCCTATGAGACTTTGCAAAAAGAATATAAGGCAATTTTTGTCGGGATCGGAGCTCACAGAGGATTACAACTTGGCGTGAAGGGCGAGGATGCAAGCAATGTTTACACCGGCACTGATTTCCTTCACCGAATCAATTGCGGTGATAAGGTAGAAGTCGGCGATCACGTGGTAGTCATCGGCGGCGGCGATACCGCTATCGATGCGGCTCGCGTGGCTCGCAGACTTGGCGCCAAATCAACCATTCTATATCGCCGTACCAGAGCCGAAATGCCTGCCATAAGCGAAGAAATTGAAGGCGCTTTGGAAGAGGGAGTCAATATTGAGTTCCTCGCCGCCCCAATTGAGATTGCAAAAAATAGCGATAAGGCGATCAGCATGAAATGCCAGCGTATGCAGTTAGGCGAACCGGACGCATCCGGCCGTCGTCGTCCCGTGCCAATTGATGGCGATGTATATGACCTTCCATTCACCACACTAATTGCGGCCATCAGTCAGGAGCCTGATTTCACAGGAGCCGAAAATCTGAAGGAAGGGCGAGACTGGATTAAGACCGATGAAAAATTTAAAACCAAAATGGATAACACCTATTCGGGCGGCGACAACATTGGATTGGGCATTGCCGTAACTGCCATATATCATGGACGCAAAGCGGCCGAGGCCATTCATGAAATGATCACCGGCGAGCCAATGATAGATCTTCCCCTTCAAGATATTATCAAGCATGACAAGATGAAACTTTCTTATTATGAGCCAAAAGAAAAGGCCAAACCTCAGCATATGCCGGTTGATGATAGATTTGCCAAAATGGATGCAGAGATTGTCAAGACCCTTTCTGAGGCTGAAGCTATCGCCGAAGCCAAGAGATGCTTGAGTTGCGGTATGTGCTTTGACTGCGGGTCATGCTGGAGTTATTGCCAGGATAACGCCATTCACAAACCGCCGGTTAAGGGTCAGGCATATACATTTAAGATGGAATTCTGCAATGGGTGCAAGAAATGCGCTGAAAACTGCCCTTGCGGATATATTGAGATGCATTAAACCTGAAAATTGAGAAAAATTAAATAAATTAAATGTAACAATTTCGGAGGTATAACAATGCCGATATTTGAGCAGGGCGATGTTAAGATTGATGTTGACGAAGATGGTTTTATGGAAGAGCCGGAACAGTGGAATGAAAAGGTAGCTATGGCGCTGGCCACCACTGAGGGCGTAAACGAACTGACCGAGAGACACTGGAAACTTGTCAACTATCTTAGAGATTATTATGCAAAATTCGGAATAGCTCCCATGATTCGCAAGCTGTGTAAAGAAACCGGATTTTCTCTTAAGGAAGTCTATGAAATGTTTCCATCCGGACCGGCCAAAGGCGCCTGCAAAGTAGCGGGATTGGCCAAGCCGACCGGCTGTGTATGATATTTTAAAGAAAGGCTGCTTTTTATTTTTATAGAAGCATGCAAAATTGTGGTCGATAGGTCATTGGATTTGTCGCATCGTTTCACCGGCGGGACTAAAAACCCGCCGGTCACTTATAATCAGTTTTTTTCGACGGCAGATTAAAAATATATGTTAAATGATCTTCTAACTAAAAAGAAAAATGCAATTCTCAAACGATGGTTTCAATCAATTATTGATACTTATCATCCCGATGCCGCCAACTTTCTTACAAAACAAAAAGACCGCTTTGCAAATCCTGTCGGATATACTTTAACCGCTGAAACCGAAAATATCTTTAATGCCCTGATTGCCGGAGATTTTACGGAGCCTACAGTATCCTCACTTGAAAATATAATCAGAATTCGTTCGGTGCAGGAATTCTCTCCATCTCAAGCGGTATCTTTTGCATTCTTTCTGAAGAAAGCCATCAGAGAAGAGCTTAAGCCGGAATTGAAAGACGTCAAAATGCTTGAAGAGCTAACGAATTTTGAAACTACTATTGATCGTCTGGCATTGATTGCTTTTGATATTTATTCGGCTTGCCGCGAAAAGCTTTATGACATAAAAGTCAAAGAAATAAAATCTCGGTCATATAAAATCATGGAAAGGACAAACATATTTATCGGAAATACAGAGCAGGAGGAAAATAATGACAATTCCTGATAAATATTGGGGCATAGGAGGAAATAACCGATGAATATTTTCCTCTCCCTCATTGCCGTACTGGTTTTGATCTTAATTGCTTGGGTTGGGGCGGGCGCCGCCAATTTGCAATTTATATTCGGTATGATTATGCCGATCATTGGGCTTATGCTTTTTCTTGGCGGCATTGTTTACCGAGTAATTAAATGGGCCCGAGCGCCGGTTCCATTTCACATACCAACATCATGCGGCCAGCAAAAAAGCCTGACATGGATGCAATCAAGCAAGCTGGATAATCCAAGCAGTTCTTTAGGCGTCATCGGACGCATGTTGCTTGAAGTTCTCTTTTTCCGCTCCCTTTTCAGAAACACCAAAATGGAATTAAAAAATGGCCCGAAACTTGTTTATGGTTCGGCCAAATATCTCTGGTTGGGAGCTCTGGCATTTCACTGGTCATTTTTGATTATAGTAATAAGGCATTTTCGCTTCTTTACCGAGCCGATACCATTCTTTGTGAATTTTATGAGTAGCCTTGATGGTTTTTTCCAAATAGGAGTGCCAGTTTTGTACCTAACTGATGCTCTGATTGTCGGAGGATTGACATACTTATTTTTCAGACGTGTGGTTATTCCCCAGCTGAGATATATTTCACTTTTTTCAGATTATTTCATCTTATTTAACATTCTTGCGATTGTCATAACCGGTATATTGATGAGATATTTTACCAAGGTTGATTTGATTTTGGTCAAACAGTTGACTCTTGGTTTCTTTAGTTTTAATCCGGTTATTCCAGAGGGAATCGGCTCGATTTTTTATATTCATCTTTTCCTTGTCAGCGCATTACTGACCTATTTCCCTGCCAGCAAACTGGTGCACATGGCGGGAGTTTTTCTTAGTCCGACAAGGAATCTGGCCAACAACAGCCGAATGAAAAGACATATCAATCCATGGAATTACCCTGTAAAAGTGCATACTTATGAAGAGTATGAAGATGAATTCCGGGATTTGATGAAGGGCGCCGGACTACCATTGGAGAAGGAATAGCGACATGTCAGAACGTTTCGATAAAAAACCGGATGAATTGGTACAAATAGATCACAAGCCGCCGCGCAAGAGCTGGATGGACCCCAAAGTGGAATTCCGAAGGGGATTTTTTAACTACTCGGCCAATCCCAAATCGGTGGAATATTTGGGTCTCCCCTATGCGCGTAAATGGCAACCGACCGATGCCGACTGGAAGTTGCCCCCAAATTGGAAAGAAATAATTCTTGACGGTTTGCGGGAACGAATTCATAGATTCCGCTCACTCCAGCTTTTTATGGATATCTGCGTTCGTTGCGGAGCCTGCGCTGATAAATGCCATTATTTTATCGGTTCCGGCGACCCCAAAAATATGCCGGTCATGAGAGCAGAACTACTTCGCTCGGTCTATAGAAAAGAATATACAGCGGCCGGAAAAATCATGGGGGAAATGGCCGGCGCACGAGAGCTAACGGTCGATGTCCTGAAAGAATGGTTTTACTATTTCTTCCAGTGTACCGAATGCCGACGTTGCTCGGTTTTCTGTCCGTATGGTATCGATACCGCCGAAATCACCATGGTTGGGCGTGAGTTGTTGAATCTTGTGGGATGCGACATCGACTGGATCACAACGCCGGCGGCGAATTGCTTCAGGACAGGAAATCACCTCGGCATTCAGCCACATGGATTCAAGGACAGCGTCGAATTTGCGATTGATGATCTTGAAAGCATTATCGGCATCAAAACAGCGCCATCAATCAACCGCAAAGGGGCTGAAATCCTATTTGTGGTGCCATCAGCCGATTACTTTGGCGATCCACATTATTTTGGATTCCTTGGTTATATGGCGTTATTCCATGAAATCGGACTGGATTACACCTTCAGCTCATTCGCCTCGGAGGGAGGCAATTTTGGGCTTTTCCACTCGCATGAGATGATGAAGAGGTTAAACTCTAAGATTTACATGGAAGCCAAAAGATTGAAGGTTAAATGGATTATCGGCGCCGAATGCGGCCACATGTGGCGGGTGCTTCATCAATATATGGATACCATGAATGGCCCAGCCGATTTCCTTGAGGAACCTGTTTCTCCTATCACCGGCACCAAATTCGAGAATGCCAAAACCACCAAGATGGTGCATATCGCCGAATTCACGGCAGATCTTATCAAAAACGGCAAACTCAAGTTTGATCCGACCCGCAACGACGCCTATAAAGTCACTTTCCATGATTCCTGCAATCCTGCGCGAGCGATGGGACTTTTGGAAGAACCACGCTATGTCCTGAAAAATGTCTGTAATTATTTTTATGAAATGCCGGAGAATACTATCAAAGAGCAGACTTTCTGCTGTGGAAGCGGGTCAGGTCTTGGAACTGATGAGAATTTGGAAATGCGTCTTCGCGGCGGATTCCCTCGTGGAAATGCCGTGAAGTTTGTTAAGGATAAGTATGGTGTCAATATGCTCTGCTGTGTTTGCGCCATTGACAAAGCGACTTTACCGGCCGTTGTCGATTACTGGGCCGGTGATGTCGGCGTCTGCGCTCTCCATGAATTGGTGGGGAATGCCCTCATTATGAAGGGTGAAAAGGAAAGGGATACTGACCTCCGCGGTGAACCGCTGATTGGAAAGGAGGGTGGCAAATAATGTATGACGCAGGGAAAATAATAACCGGAATAATCATTTTCCTGGTTTTAATGACTTCGCCATTCTGGCTTAACATTGCCAGCGGCAAAGGGTCATATAAACCTGAGATAAAAATTGCCACCGAGGAGAAGCAGTGCGTGGCTGACACCGATTACATGAAAGCGGCCCACATGGACCTTATCTATGAATGGCGCGATCAGGTTGTCAGAAACGAGAAGAGAATATACACTTCTTCCAACGGCAAAACATATAATATGAGTCTCACAAAAACATGTATGAACTGCCATTCCAATAAATCCGAATTCTGCGATCGCTGTCACAGTTATGTCGGGGTAACTCCTTATTGCTGGGATTGCCATGTCGAGCCAAAGGAGGTTGTCCAATGAGTTTTGACAGAAGAAAATTTATCAAGATCGCCGGTCTGACAACAATTGTTACTCTTACCGGTAAGCCTGTTTTTGATGCCATTGCCGCCGATTCGCCATTAAATGTTTCAACAGAACCCAATCGCTTAACCGCAAAAAGATGGGCAATGGCGGTTAATACAAAAAAATGCCTCGAAAAAGAAGGGTGCACTGATTGTATTACGGCCTGCCATCATATCCATAATGTTCCTGATTTTGGCAATCCTAAAGATGAAGTCAAATGGATATGGCATGAAAAATACGAGAATGCTTTTCTCGACCAAGAAAATGAATATATGGAAGAAAAGCTGAAGGACAAACCGGTTTTGGTTTTCTGCAATCACTGCGACAATCCTCCTTGCGTCCGGGTTTGCCCAACTCAGGCGACTTTCAGACGCGAGGATGGCATAGTTATGATGGATTGGCATCGCTGTATTGGTTGTCGCTACTGTGTTGCCGCCTGCCCTTACGGTTCACGCAGTTTCAATTGGCGCGACCCGCGGCCGTTTATTAAGGAAATCGTTCCGGATTTTCCCACAAGGACTCGCGGCGTGGTTGAGAAATGCACTTTCTGCGATGAGCGACTTGCCATCGGCCTCCAGCCTGCATGTGTTGAGGCTTGCAAAGAAAAGGCTCTGGTATTTGGCGACTTGGAAGACCCGAAATCGGAAATTCGGGAACTGCTGAAGGCCAATTTCAGCATCAGGCGGAAACCGGCCCTTGGAACTCAACCTGAAGTGTACTACATAGTGTGAGGTAATTATGTTAGAAAAAGCTCTATATGGTGATAGACGATATTGGACTTGGGTAATATTCCTTATGACCCTCATGGGTATTGGATTCCTGTTTTACCTTCGCCAGCTTGAATATGGTTTGGGTATTACGGGACTGAGCCGCGATGTTACATGGGGATTCTATATCGCCCAATTCACTTTCTTGGTTGGTGTGGCGGCTTCGGCGGTGATGGTTGTCTTGCCCTATTATCTGCATGATTATAAAGTATTCAGCAAAATGACCATTCTTGGAGAATTCCTCGCAATCTCCGCTGTGACAATGTGCGTGCTCTTTGTTGTAATTGATCTTGGTCAGCCGATGCGGGCCGTAAATATAATTCTCCATCCAACGCCAAGTTCCATCATCTTTTGGGATTTGATCGTGCTTAATGGATATCTCGTTTTGAATGCGCTAATCAGCCGGGTTACTCTTGATGCTGAACGGAAAAGCATTGCCCCGCCAAAGTGGATAAAGCCCATAATTATCCTGTCCATACCATGGGCCATCAGTATTCATACGGTAACGGCATTTATTTATTGCGGATTGGGCGGTCGTCCTTTCTGGTTTACAGCCATTCTGACTCCGAGATTTTTGGCGTCGGCATTCGCATCCGGCCCGGCATTTTTGATTTTGCTGGTTATGATTTTAAAGAAATTCACCAAATTTGATCCCGGCAAAGAACCAATTTTCAAACTGAGTGAAATTATTACCTATGCCATGTCATTAAATGTATTTTTTATACTGCTTGAATTATTCACCGCTTTTTATAGCGGAATGCACGAACATCAGCAGAGTTTTCTATACCTCTTCTTTGGAATCGATGGTCATGCTCGTTTGGTGCCATGGATTTGGACATCAATAATTCTGGCGGTCTTCTCCCTGATACTCCTTTTCAATCCCAAGACACGAAGAAATGAGAAATTTTTGACAATTGCCTGTATATCGGTATTTTTATCAATATGGATTGATAAGGGTATCGGTATGGTAGTTGCGGGGTTTGTACCGTCGCCGCTTGGAAAAGTCACCGAATACTGGCCCACAATACCTGAGGCTTTAATTGCCCTTGGAGTCTATGCGCTGGGATTCTTATTGATTACGATATTTTATAAGATCGCCCTATCGGTGCGAGGTGAGGTGGCTAAGTAATTAGAAGCAGAACAAACTTTAATCTATATGAGGGGTTGTCTTTCGCAACCCCTCAAGTTTTCTATGGATATGAAAAGCAACTATTCCGATTTTATTATCATCGGCGGAGTTGCGGCCGGGCCAAAAACCGCGGCCACACTGGCGCGCCGAATGCCCAACGTTAAAATTACGCTCTTTGAGAAAGGCGAACATATCTCCTATGGCGCCTGCGGTCTGCCATATTTTGCTTCGGGGGATATTAACAATTTTGCGGAATTGACCCAAACTTCTTACGGTCTTCCCCGCTCACCGGAATTTTTCAAAAAAAGCAAAGGGTTTGAGGTTATCACCGGCACGGAAGTTATCGCAATTAATAGAGCAACAAAAACTGTAATCGCCAGGAATGTAAAGACCGGTGAATCATTTGAACATACTTATGGTAAGCTGATATTTGCCACCGGCGCATTGCCCAATACCCCGCTCTTCCCAATCCCATCAAGCGATAGAGTTAGATCATTTACTCGCCCTGATGACGCCATTCATTTCCGCACTCTGGCCGAAAGAGGTCAGATTGGAACTGTGCTCATAATCGGAGGCGGTTTTATCGGATGCGAACTGGCTGAAACGTGCGGGGGGATGTGGGGAATCGAAACGACCCTAATGGAAAAGGAAAATCAGCTTCTCCCCTATGTTCTTGATAGTGAAATGTCTGCCATCATAGAGCGAGAATTGGAAAGAAAAAAAATCGGGGTTCTTACCAATACCTGTATTAAGGAAATAAAACTCAATAATGATGGTGATCTATTAGGAATATTATCAAATGGGAAAAGCATTGCGGCCGATTATGTTTTTTTATGTCTCGGTGTTCACCCCAATGCGTCACTGGCCCGAGAAACCGGCCTTAAAATCGGCGAAACCGGCGGAATTGTCGTAAATGGCAAAATGCAGACATCAGATACGGATATTTATGCCGGAGGTGATTGCGTCGAGCTTTATCATCAGACTACCAAACAGAAAATATATATGCCGATGGGTTCACTGGCCAACCGGCACGGTTGGATAATCGCCGAAAATTTATCCGGCCATGAGATCGAATTTCCCGGAGTATTGGGCGCTTTTCTGGTGAAGATTTTTGACCTCAATATTGGAGCGGTGGGGCTATCGCAACTTGCGGCACAAAGGGCTGGATTTAAGACACGGGCAATCTGGGGTTCATTCGCGGACAAACCGGATTATTATCCCGAAAGCAACTCCATGACTCTCAAGATGATTTATTCTCCGGATGATAATAAATTGCTTGGATTGCAGGCTATCGGCAACGGCGATATATTCAGAAGAATAGATGTTTTTTCTTCATTCCTGCAAAATCATGGCTTAATAAATGATTTGCTTTCACTGGAGCATGGTTATGCCCCTCCTTATGCCGAAGCTTTGGATCCACTGCACCATCTGGCCTCTATGGCGTTGGCACAGGAACGAGGAATGGTGATACACAGCCCTGACTATAAACCTAATAACGAAACAATCATACTTGATGTTCGCGAAAAAGCTGAATCAGAGGCTGAACCCTATCCTGTGGGGGCGAATAATCACATAATAAATATTCCTTTGAACGAATTGACAGAGCATCTAAATAAATTAGATTACAGTAAAAAAACTCTGGTGATATGTAAGCGCGGCCCAAGGGCCTATCAGGCGGCTTTGATTTTAAAAAATGCCGGATTCGAAAATTTGAGTATCCTTGGCGGCGGCATGCAGGCTTTGATATAGAAAATATTGATGGGAAAATAATAAAATGGCAAACTGGCATCTTTATGTTTGCGGAATAAACCATAAGAGTTCAACTCTGGATCAAAGAGAACCACTTCAATTGATTCAGAATGAACTCTCAAAGGCCAACGCCGTATTCGGCAATACGCATGGCGTGATGGAATCGGCGATTATTTCCACTTGCAACCGAGTGGAGTTTTATTTTGTGGCCGACCAATCTCACGAGCCGTTCTCCATAGTGGAGAAATTTTACAGAGAATATAAAAAATTGGATATCCTTTCCAATCGCGGGAATTTCTATATCAAGAAAGACAAACATACCGCTGATCATCTTTTCCGGGTAGCGGCCGGAGTTGATTCAATGATCGTCGGCGAAAATCAGATTGTCGGTCAGCTTAAGGATGCCTATAGTTCCGCTTGCGCTGTCAAGACCACCGGTAAAGTAATTCACAGATTATTCCATCAGGCTTTTCGCACCGGCAAACTGGTGCGTACCGATACTGAAATGGGAAAAGGCTCATGTTCAGTCAGTAGCGCCGCTGTGGAATTATTGAAGCTGAAAATACCGGAGATTGAATCTCCAAAAATATTATTTGTCGGTATCAATCAGATGATTGCTTTAGCGGCAAACGGACTTAATAATATCGATGGCCGTTTATTTTTCTTCGCTAACCGCACCGAAGAAAAAGCCATCCACTTTGCACGCAAATTTGAGAATGCATCGGGATTATCCCTTGATGAAATGCCAACGCTTCTGCCTGATGTTGATATTGTTATTACCTGCACCGGTGCAACTCAATCAATTATCACTCAAGAAATGATTGATAATGCCCTCGCGGTAAATCATGGTAGGAAATTGCTGATAATGGATTTGGCGGTACCTCGCGATACGGAAATCGGCAAGGATTATCATCCAAAAATTAAATTATATGATTTGGAGGATATACACGAATTTGTCAAAGCGCAGCAGGAAAAACGAGAGCAGGCAATTCCGGAAGCCGAGGCGATTATTGAGCGGAAACTGAGTGAATATATGTATTGGTTTGGCCAGATTCATCATGAGCCGGTGTATAACGGTCTTGATGGTTCTTTCGAGGCCATTCGTATTCAAGAAATAACACCACTTCTTGATAAATTGTCCCCCGAAATGAAAGAACAGTTTGAGGATGTTACCAAGCGTCTTGTTACAAGACTATTACATATCAAAATTAGAACTTCCACAGATTCATCAAAATCGGAGTAATCATAATGCCCCATCAATATCTTCCAATAGGAATCTCTTTGCATAATCGCCGTTGTCTGGTTGTGGGCGGCGGCAATGTGGCGCTGAGAAAAATCGACACGCTTCTGGAATACGACGCTGATATCACAGTCATTGCCCCCGAAATTAATGAGAAAATTGAATACTATGCCCAAAAAGGAATGTTAAAAATTGAAAACCGGGAATATCTGTCTCCGGAATCATCAAAATACGGACTGGTAATATCCGCCAGTAACAATAAAGAAGTAAATAGAATGGTATCCGAAGATTGTCATAAATCCGGAGCGCCCGTTAATGTAGTGGATACGCCGGAATTGTGCGATTTTATATTCCCGGCGATATTACGGCGGGATTGCCTGTCATTGGCGATTTCCACCGATGGCAAAGCGCCGTTTTTATCGGGACATCTCCGCTTGATATTGGAAAGTATTTTCCCCGAGCATTGGAATAAAGTCGCCAAATATGCTTCCGTATATCGTAATAAAGTTATGAGCCACTGGCCTGATGACAAAGAAAAAAAATTGTCCGCCTTTGGCAAATTTCTCGATGCCGATTGGAAGAGCATGGTGAAAGAAAAAGATGATGCCGCCATCATGCATGAGCTTGACCTAATGTTGGAAGCGACCCAATGAACCATTCCATAGAAAAAAGGGGCATTGTCTATTTAATCGGCGCTGGACCGGGCGACCCCGATTTAATTACGGTTAAGGGGAAAATGCTTTTGGAATCATGCGATGTGGTTGTTTATGATAATCTCGTTCCCGACGAATTGGTGGTATCACTTCCGCCTGAGATGGAGAAACATTATGTCGGTAAACGATCCGGTAGGCATTGCATGTCTCAGGACGATATTAATACCCTTCTTGTCAAGTTGGCGTTGGAAGGGAAAAATGTGGCCCGTCTGAAGGGAAGCGATCCGCTGATTTTTGGCCGCGGCGGCGAAGAAGCCAAATTCCTTAAATCCAATAAAATCAAATTCGAAATCATACCGGGGGTGACATCGGGAATAGCGGCGCCGACTTACTGCGGGATTCCACCAACTGACCGGCAAAAAAGCTCTTTTATTCTTTTCGTAACCGGTCATAAAGCCGGGGAAAAACAATTATCAAGCGTTGATTGGGAATGGGTAGCCAAAGGGGTAAACGGTACCATAATTATTTATATGGGAGTGACCGAAATCGACAATATTGTTTCAAAACTCCTGCGCTCCGGCATGTCGCCGGAAATTCCATCGGCCGCAATCGAAAGGGGAACTTTTCCAACCCAGAAAATTATCACCTGTTCGTTAAATCAACTTCCCAATAAAGTGAAAATCGAAAATATCAAGGCTCCTGCGATATTTGTTATCGGCGATGTGGTCAACCTCAAGCCATACATGAGCTGGTTTGAAGATAAACCATTATTTGGGAAAAGAATCATGGTTACCCGTCCTGCCGATCAATCTCAGGAAATGTATAAGGCTCTGCGGAAGTTAGGAGCTGAAGTTCAGGCATACCCGACGACATCTACCGCTAATTATTTTGACCGGGATGGCTGGGAGTCTTTCAGAAAGATTAATACAAAGGAGAGGTGGCTGGTTTTTACGAGCGGCTCAGGGGTCAGAAATTTTATCAGGCAATTCACGGACGGTTGCGGTGATATCCGAAGTCTGGGCAATTTCAAAATTGCCGCTATGGGAGATGGCACTGCCGGAATTCTAAAAAAGTATTCCCTGATGACTGATTTCAAGCCGACAAAACCGGCTATAACAGATTTTGCAGATGAGCTTGCCGGTATCCTGTCATCAAATGATACAACCATAGTGCGAATAAGGGGAAATAAAGCTGATAATTCATTTGAAAGCAAATTGGTTGCGAAGGGAATACCAATTCTCCCACTTACAGTTTTCAGAACTATTCATCCGGATTGGCCCGACGATTTCAAAGATAAGTTATTTGAATATCCGCCTGCGGCAATAATATTTACCAGCAGTTCCACGGTCGATGGCCTATTTGAGCTGATGTCTGAAGAACAAATAAGAAGGCTGGCAGAAAATTCAGCTATTGTTTCTATCGGACCAGCCACAACCCGCAGACTAAAAGCGCGCGGATTTTCAGTGGCAATTGAGCCGAAGGAGCACACCGTCCAAGCGCTTATTGACGAACTGGTGTATTACTTCCAAAAAAAATAGCCGGCAACATAAATTGCCGGCCATGAAATATAATATAATTATATCATCAGATATTTATTTCGATTCCACTTACCCGCGGGACTTTTGATACCACATCCTTGATATCACTGTGCCAAATTTCGGTTCCATAGACGGGAGCGGCGCCTGTTACGATTACTTTTCCGGAATCGGAATCACAATCAATTTTAAGATCCATGCCGCGCGTGCGTGGAGAACGAACGAGATGAGCAAAAATAACAGCTCTAAGATGGGCGTCTTTCAGCTGTTTGAATGATTGGGTATCCTGTTTGAATTCAGGTCTTTCAGTGGCGCAAGCAATAATTCCGGCCATAGTGTCGATACTCATCTTATCCATATTCAATATCAAATCAAAATTAAGGTTGCTGTCAAATTCAACGCCATAAAGGAATTTTGCCCAACTTCTCCGTTTGATATCTATTTCTTTTACATACTGTTCGGCCTGGATTTCTGTCATACCGGATTCTTTCATAAGAGTATTCACGCGGAATTGTATCGAGGCATTGGCTCTGACGCGAAGCAATTTTGGAACATCGCTGAGTAAAAATTGTCCAAGATGGCCATTATAAACGGCATTCCCTTCAACCATATAATCCAGCAGGGCGGCTTTAAATATTGTCAAATAATGTCTGCGCTCGGCGGAGTGACGATCCCAAAAATGCGGCGGCTCTTTCTCCATAAATCCGGCCACACCGATACCGGTTTCTTTTATACCATATTTTTCGGCATGCTCAAGCACTTCTTCTCTTGATACCGGTTTACAGCCAAGCAACTCAGAGAGCTTTTGCGTAAGCCTAAAAGTTGCACTTAGCGAACCGCGAGTTATTGTAATAAGTGGCATAACTGCCTCCTTGCTTTTATGACGACTCCCTAATCAAATCAAAAACATATATAATTAATCGGCCTCAAAATAAAACGCTTTATGGTATAGGCTCAGTCTTTATCCTGTTTCATTCCAATCAGTAATTTGACAAAAATAAACAGCGTCATGCTTCCGGCTGAACCCATAACAAAATATGCGGCCATTGTATTAAACATGTCAAGTTTAAATATCCCTTCCGCCTGTTTGAAAGTGACGGAGATTCCGGCGAGAATAATCATTATTGCGAACAACAATCGAATGCCATATCCACGAATATATTTCGTCGCCAAAACGCCGATCTGGGCGCCTATAGCGGCGCCAATCAGCATAATCATAGCCGCCACCAATTCCGTCCGACCGGACATGGAATAGCTAAAACAACCATACCCTGACATAAAACATACGCTAAGTAATGAAGTTCCGACGGCGACTGTGGTGGGGCATCCGACAAGATAAATCAATGCCGGCAGAAGAATAAACCCACCGCCGACTCCCATAAATCCCGAGAGGAATCCGGTTATCAGAAATATGAAGAAGACCACCCAAAAAGAGATATGAACTATACCGGATGCCGGGAGCGAAATAATTGGTGGAAGCTTAATATGTCTCAATTTCATGGCCATGGGGCTAACAGCTTCAACAGGAGCTTTTGAGATATCACCCGATTTTTGCTGTTCCTTCTGTATTTTCATAACGCCGACATAATCATAAATCATATAAATGCCCAATCCGAACAAGAATATCATATATACCCATCGCACAACCGGGCCGACATTTCCTGATGCCTCAAGCATCAGCACAAACCTTTTTCCCGCCTCTATGCCAATAATGGAGCCAATAATGGAAAACAGGCCAAGCCGCCAATCGACATTACCCATTTTGCTGTGCTTTTTGGTGGCAATAATTGATTTGCCGAAAATATGGGCAAGGTCGGTACCAATGGCAAACGGCATATTAAAACCAAAAATGTTTAGAGCCGGAGTTACAATCCAGGCGCCGCCCACGCCAAAAAATCCCCCAAGAGTTCCCACGCAAAAGCCAATGGTGATTAATATCAAAATATTAAAATCTATTCCGGCTATCGGAAGATGAATATTAAACATGTCCATAAATTATCTTCCTTTGCTAATGACCTTTGGAGATTTTTCTAATGCCCAACAATCTCAAGACATAATCTGTCGAAACCGCAACCAACATCCCAAGAAATGCCATTGTCAAGGTAACTACCAGTGAATAAAGAATGCGATGTTCATTATAGAGTTTGCCAAGGAGAAGGTTAAAACCCGTCATTTCACTGGTGTTCACCTCATACTTTAGTTCACCGCCCGCTTCCTCGTCGTCGGCAAATATATTGGAAGGAATCAATGGCACGACAAGCAACGCCAAAAATAAAAGAGAGATAAAATATCTAAGCCCGAATGATAACCTCACCTTTCCCTCCATTATTAATTTTCCAAATCGAAATCAAAGCCCTCTATTTCACAACTAATCTTTTGCCTTTCGGCCAATGGATCGCGCATACACCAAAGCCAAAGTCCTATAGAACATGTGGGCGAATTTTAAGTATGGCGCGTACCATAATAAGAAAAATACAACCACCAGATGGATAAAATAAACGGAATATGCCAAGGCGGCAATATCTGCCAATCTGATAAATTGAGTCAAAAGTCCGGTGATGAAAACCAGATATAGCATTACAAGGAAAAGCCAATCCGGATATCCATTTGCGCCCACTTGATCATGGCCTTTCACCCGACGAAAAACAAGAATTGTCAGGCCGGCAAATCCGGCAATACCGCTGGCATTACCCAGCCATTTAATGGGGTGGCTTAGCGGAATTGGCGATTCGAGACCAATCAAAACCAGCCCAAGTACAGCCAGTCCGGCGGTTATCATAGCGCCGATAAACCCAAAAAACACAAGAGCATGGGCGAAAAATCTCGGTTTATTGGCGGTGCATTTGGCAAAATTCATGTGGGAAATAATATCTTTAATAGTCATAATTAAGCTTGAAACAAAGCCGGGTCCGGATTGATCCGGTGTCATTGATTGCAGACCCTTCCAGAATTTCCAAAGTCCCATAAAGGCAAATAGAAATATGAGAGCATTACCTCCCATAAATAAACCTTCAATCCATCCATGAGGAATAAATTTGGAGAATTTTATTTCTTCACTCATAAAACCAAACTCGCCACCCGTGAAAGAAAGCATTAATACGCCAATAACTATTATCGGTACCAATAATAACAACGGCAAAGCCTTTGGGCTTGCCAAAGCTTTCCCCATAAATGAGGGAAAAGAATAATGTTCATAGACATAGGCTCGAATGGCGGCCATGACATCACCCGGTTTTGCCCCACGGGGGCAATAAATGGTGCAGTCATTACACTGGTAACATAACCAGAGATCGGGGTCTTTTATCAATTTATCAAATTGACCCCACTGAGCCATAATCATTTCTTTCCGCGGAAATGGCTTGTGCGCTGGTGAAAGATTGCAAACAACGGAACAAGTGGCGCATTGAAAGCATTTCTTCAATGTATCACCACCGGCCTGTTTGACAGCTTTAATAAACTTAAGGTCAGGTTCTATTATTTGCCCTTGAGACATGAATTATCTCCTCAAAAAAAGGAAATCCGGTTCCGGCAAAGCCGACTGAAATATTGCATCTTTAACAATCGAAAATATCCTTGAGAAAGAAAAGTGTCAAGCCTTTTTTGTTAATTTTTTCACAATGTACAATGGCAATCAATTTATATATAAATGCGATTATTAAGAAATCTCTGGATAAACGCATTTTAATGATTCTAATAAATTTCCACATTTTTATCAACATCTTATCCACGCATTAGTGAATTTATAAAAATGATCTTATGGTTTTGTTGTGTAAGTCTGGAATAGTAATAAAGATACAAGCGCCTTCCATCCTTTAAATAATTAAATAAAGCAATTCACATAAAAAGCGGATAAAATGCATCGCAATTAAGTAGTTACTAGAGTATATGATAAATTTTCCGCACCATATTCTATTCCCCATTTCGAAAAAATGTTGGCGATTTTATTTATTACACATACCAAAACCAAAATTTTTTCTTGACATAGCTTGTGAAAAAAGTTACATTCTCGCTAATTCTTTTTAGAAGATTAATAGTTATGCCTATATTAAAATTAAATCATAAGGATTGTGAAAAAAGTCACATATTATTTATAATCGAAATCAAGACATTTAATCATTTTTACAGGGATTAAAAATGGCAAAAACAACACTTATCTCTCCGCATGGTAGTCCAACGCTCAAGATACTCCTTCTTGAGGGAAAAGAGCGTGATGACGAACTTAAGAGAGCCGAAAAACTACCCAAGCTGGTGATGAGCTCTCGCGAAACCGGCGACCTTATCATGATGGGTATCGGCGGATTTACCCCGCTTGAAGGTTTTATGGGGTATGACGATTGGAAGGGCGTCTGCCAGGATATGAAAATGAAAAATGGCCTTTTTTGGCCAATTCCTGTGACCCTATCCAATAATGAAAAAATTAACCAGGGGACTGAGCTTTGTCTGATTTCCGGTGAGACCAATGAAATCATGGGTACCATGAAAGTCACCGAGTCTTACAAGATTGACAAAGAATTTGAATGCAAGAATGTATTCAAGACCAATGATCCGGAACATCCGGGTGTCAAAATGGTAATGGAACAGAAGGAATGGAATATTGCCGGTCCGGTGAAAGTTCTCTCCGAAAGCTACTTCCCCACCGATTTCAAGGGCATCTATCAACGTCCAGCCGAAAGCCGCAAAATTTTTATGGAAAGAGGCTGGAAAACCATCGCCGCCCTACAGCTTCGCAATCCGATGCATCGTTCGCATGAATATCTAGCCAAAATAGCCATTGAAGTCAGCGATGGCCTTTATATCCACCAGCTGGTTGGACAGCTTAAACCGGGTGACATTCCGGCTGATGTTCGTGTAAAATGCATTGACAAGCTTGTCGAACTTTATTTTGACAAATCAAGGGTTCTTCAAGGCGGTTATCCTCTGGATATGCGCTATGCCGGTCCTCGCGAGGCACTGCTTCATGCCTTATTCCGCCAGAACTTTGGTTGCACCCACATGATTATTGGTCGCGACCATGCCGGCGTAGGCAATTACTACGGTCCCTTTGATGCGCAGGAAATTTTCTTCCAGCTCTGGGATGGCGCTTTGGAATGCAAAATGTTGCCGATTGACTGGACCTTCTGGTGTTACAAATGCGGCGGCATGGCTTCCATGAAAACCTGCCCGCATGCGAAAGAAGACCGTCTTTTCTTGAGTGGCACGGCTCTGCGTAAATCTCTGTCCGAGGGCGGAGATGTTGCGGTTGAATTCAGCCGTAAGGAAGTGCTCGAAGTCCTTCGGGAGTATTATGCCAGTTTGACTGAAAAAGTGGAAATCAAGATGCATGGGCATGCCACCGGCGATGCTGATACAAAGAGAAAGTAAGAAGTAAACTTTATAAACCTTAAGGAAACTTAAAACAATAAGAGGAACAAATGCCAAGTTATGTGATCCCCGATAAGTGCGACGGGTGCAAGGCGCTGGATAAGACCGCATGCCAGCACATTTGTCCCAACGACCTCATGGTCTTGAATAAAGACCTTATGAAGGCCTACAATCGCGCTCCGGAGATGTGCTGGGAGTGCTACAGCTGTGTCAAGATTTGCCCGACTCAGGCAATTGAGGTGCGCGGTTATGCGGATTTTGTCCCGATGGGCGCCAGCGTTACTCCCCTGAGAAGCTCCGATAGCATCATGTGGACGGTAAAATTTAGAAACGGTACGCTTAAGAGATTCAAATTCCCGATTCGGACCACCCCCGAGGGTACCGCGGTCCCTAACGGCGGATTTAATGAAGGCAAGGGTGATTTGAAGAGCCATGAATTGTACACCGAGCCAGAGTCTTGCGGCATGGCCAACATCCCACCAGTAAAGTAAGAAAGGATTGAGACGAATATGGCGAATTTTCAAACTGTGGAAGTTAATAGCGATGTTCTGATTCTCGGTGGCGGTATGGCGGCTTGCGGAGCGGCTGTCGAGGCGGCCTACTGGGCAAAGAAGAACAATCTCAAGGTAGTCCTTGTGGATAAAGCGGCCATGGATCGCTCCGGCGCTGTCGCGATGGGTCTTTCCGCCATCAACCAGTACGTCGGCGTCAAAGACGGCCAGAATACGATTCATAATTATGTCGATTATGTCAGAAACGATTTGATGGGAATCACGCGCGAGGATCTCGTGGCCAATATTGCCCGCCACGTCGATTCGAGCGTACATCTTTTCGAAAAATGGGGACTCCCGATTTGGAAAGATGAAAAGGGCGCTTATGTTCATGAAGGTCGTTGGCAGTTGATGATCAACGGGGAATCATATAAAGTTATCGTATCCGAAGCCGCCAAGAATGCCATTGGCGCGGAGAATGTTTACGAGAGAGTATTCATTGTTGATCCTTTGGTTGAAGGCGACAGATGCGTTGGTGCGGTTGGATTCAGCACCCGCGAAAATAAATTCTATGTTTTTAAAGCCAAGGCCGTTATTGCCGCTATGGGCGGGGCAGTGCACGTGTTCAAGCCTCGTTCCGCCGGCGAAGGTCTCGGTCGTTCATGGTATCCTCCATTCAATTCCGGCGCCAGCGCATATTTCACAATCAAGGCGGGCGCGGAGATGACCTGTCAGGAAGTCCGCTTTATACCGGTTCGCTTCAAAGACGCTTATGGTCCGGTCGGCGCATGGTTCCTTCTTTTCAAATCCCGCGCCACTAACGGCCAGGGCGAAAATTACATGGAGACTCGCAAATCCGAATTGGAGAATTGGAAACCATACGGTCAGGTTAAGCCGGTACCGGCCAACCTCCGTAACTGGTTAATGATGCTTGATGTTAAAGATGGCAAAGGCCCGATCCTTATGAGAACGGAAGAAGCGATTGCTAATCTTTCCAAGGCCGTTCCGGATGAGAAAGAACGCAAGAAAAAACTCAGAGAGCTCGAATCTGAAGCGTGGGAAGACTTCCTTGACATGACAATTTCTCAGGCCATTCTTTGGGCGGCTCAGAATATTGCCCCCGAAGAGAAACCATCTGAAATCGCCGCTTGCGAACCGTACTTCATCGGCTCCCATTCCGGCGCTTCCGGCGCATGGGTTAGCGGTCCTGAAGATATCGCTCCCAAGGAATATTTCTGGGGTTATGCCAATATGTGCACCGTGAAGGGTTTGTTCGCCGCCGGCGACGCTTCAGGCGCCTCCAGTCATAAATTCTCCTCCGGCTCCCATGCTGAGGGTAGAATTTGTGCCAAAGCCGCAGTGAAATATGCGGTTGAAAATCCTACGATGCCGAATATTGACAATGCCAAAATCGAAGCCCTCAGGACGACCATTCTGGCTCCGGTTGACATGTTTGAACAGTTCAAAAAGGCTTCTTCCGATCCCGATATTAACCCTAATTATATGAAGCCGAAAATGTTCATGTTCCGTCTGCAGAAGATTATGGATGAGTATGCAGGCGGCGTCTCAACAGCCTTTACAACCAGTAAACCTCTCCTTGAGAGAGGCCTCGAATTGTTGGCCTTCCTAAAAGAGGACTCCACTAAGTTGGCGGCCGAGAGTCTGCATGAACTGATGCGCTGCTGGGAAAATGTCCACCGTATGTGGCAGGCCGAAGCTCATATCAGAACTATTCTGTTCCGCGAAGAAACTCGCTGGCCGGGATATTATTTCAGAGCTGACTTCCCCGCAATGAAAGATGATTGGAAAGTCTTTGCCAATTGCAAATGGGATCCTAAGACCGGCAATTGGGAAATGATGAAGAGAAACATTCTTTCCATCTACTAATTTGAATAGGATGCCGATTCAGGCATAAACAAGTCCTCCGTCCCGACCTCGGTCGGGATGGGGGATTTAATTTTTGCTGGAGTAAATTCGGAGGGGCACATATATTAATTCTAAGAAGTATTTTCCGTTTTATTTATGTTTTTGGTTTCTCCAAAGATGACGGCATCTCTCCCGACGCAATTTCCGGCAGAAGATCTCGACCTGTCGGGATTGCCGGAGCGCAAAAGTGAAAATATTTCTGAGAACTATTATAGAAGTACTTGCCGACCATGAAATTTGGTCGTATTTTACTGATAAATAGAGGCGAGTTGATATGCATGAACCAAGCGAAAAATGCCCGCACTGCGGGTTGAAAATGTCAAAATGGGCGGCTCCGGCTGATTCCAAATGGGGCACTGATGTTCAACTGATTTGTTTTAATGATGATTGCCCATATTATATTCGCGGCTGGGAATGGATGAAGACAAAATTTAATCAGAATGTCTCTTATCGCCATAGATATAATCCCTCTACCGGTGAAAATGGCCCTCTGCCGGTGTGGTCGTCTTCTGCCTTAAGAGAAGGAATTATCGAATAGACTGGAGTTCCCAATGAAAGAAATTGAAAAACTCAAAGAGACAATTCTTAAAGAATATCCCCGGCTTTCAGGCGACAGTACCTTTTCCTTCAGATGCCACAAAGATGTTCCCTGTTTTAATGATTGCTGTGGCGATGTAAATATTTTTCTAACACCCTATGATGTCATCAGATTGAGAAAAAAACTCGGGATAACATCCGGAGAATTCCTCCGAAAATATACCATATCTCCCTTTGATGATAACCTCAAATATCCGGTCGTGCTTCTTCAGATGCAAGATAATGAGAAGAAGACCTGCCCCTTTGTCGGCAAAAACGGCTGTGGGGTATATGCCGACCGTCCCTGGGCTTGCCGCATGTATCCTCTTGGATTGGCATCTCCGGGCGAAAACTCGGCGGAACTGGATAAAGAATTTTTCTTTCTTATCAAAGAATACTTTTGCAAGGGATTTGGCGAAAATAAAAACTGGACAGTAAACGAATGGATGACGGATCAGGGAATCGAAGAATATAACAAGATGGGCGAACACTTTAAAGAACTGACTCTCCATAAATATTTCAGAGATGGCCATAATCTCCCTCCCAAAAAGATAGAGATGTTTTTCATGGCCAGTTATGATATTGACCGTTTTCGGGAATTCATATTTGAAAGTTCCTTTTTTGAAAAATTCGATGTTGACGATGCCACCAAAGAAAAAATTAAAACAGATGACACCGAGCTAATGAAATTTGCCCATAAATGGCTACTTTTTGCCTTATTCAATAAAAAAACAATTGCTGTAAGAGATAATGTTTTGCAGGCCAAGCAAAAAGAGCTTACAGATAAGGATGAATTAAAAAAGAAATAAATTATAGCAATTCTATTACTATAACATACACTTTTTCAACAAGCCTATTTAATCGGGAATTTGGACGTCGGCTTTTGCTGAAATAGATATCTGTGTTTCCTAATCCTTGAAAATACTATTATCCTGATGGGTTGGCGCCAATTCAGCCGTTTCGGTCAAAAGTTCAAGATTAAATGCCCGCATGCCGCGTGGCCCCCTGCCAATCTCAAAAACCACCTCATCCCCCTCATTCAAATCCCGGAATTTAATCTTTCTTAACCAACGTTGATGAAAGAACACCTTGTCGCCATCATCGGTTTCAATAAAACCAAATCCCTGAGGACGATCGACTGTTTTGATCTTCCCTCTCTCCATAACTGCTATTATCTATGATGCGTTAACTATTTTATGAATAAATTAAACCCACGATTAGTGAATCTTATATTTGTAATAACTATGCTATTTGTTTGAAGACACAGTCTTAAAGCTGTATATCTTCCAGAGGTCATTTGCCAGATGCAACCCAAATTTATTATAGTATTGAATATTTGTATTCTTATTAATAAAAGAAACCTCAACAAAAGCAGTATCCCTTACCATTTCCGTCTGGCCAATTACCCTTTGCATGGAGAACCATCTTGTTTTGGTTAACCCCAGTCCGGTAAGGTCATCAAGAATATCCATAGGATTATGGAATACTCTGGGGTTATCGTTTGATAAGGCATAATCCTCATCTCGAATACTCATCAAGGCCGGTATATCAAGAAGGTGGGCAATGGCGGCCTTATCATTTCTTTCCATCGCCCCGAATAATTTGATGACAGCATCCTTGGGCGATTCGGCCCCTTTCTGAGCACATCCCGATAATACTAAAAAAGCAAAACCAAGAATCAAAAGTGGATATTTATATCTCGTCCTACGCAATTTTTATCAAATACCTCCAGTAAATGTTACCCTATGGCTGGTTCCGAGTTCAGCTTGAGGCGAAATGGAGTAAGATATTTGCATCTTATTATATTCGATACCAAAACCGGCGGAGAAGCCGGCCAATGATTCATTATCGCTACCGGTTTTATAATTCTCCCCAAATTTTGTCCAGCCAAGGCGCAAATAAAGAGGCTTCAAATCAAGAAATTCCGCTCCCAGACAAAAATAGATATCATTATCGGTCGGAATCACTACATCGGCGGCCACAAGCAGAGGCAATCCGCGAAGACGGCTGGAGGCGCCTCCCCTAAAAGTTAAGGGAAGGGATTTCTTCTCAGAACTATCAGTATAAGATGAAAACTGGGCGCCAAGATTCTGGACCATTATTCCAAATGAAGTTAATTTATTCTCCAATATCATTTTAGCAGATAAATCGACGGCGGCACCCATAGAAGAATATTGGTCAATTTTATCATAAATAAATTTGGCGGTTCCGCCAAATTGGAAATTTTCTTTCAACACTGCCGCATACCCAGCCGCGAAAACCATATTGCTTCCTGAAAAAGTCCCATGCTCGCTACCATCAACATCGGTCCGAATAAAATCGCCATAGTTTAGATAGTTAATATAGGAAAAAGCTTTTTGTCCAGTAGCAATAGGGTGAACATATCCCAGAAAACCTGATTGCATCTCAAAAATATTATTATGATATGCGGCAATAAAATTGGCCCCTTCAAGATTGGCCAAACCGGCCGGGTTATAATATAAGGTCGAAGCATCATCGGCCACACCGGTAAATGCCCCACCCATGGATGTGGGTCGGGCGAAAACTTCAATCTTCAGAAAACTGAAGGCGCTTGTTCCCACTTTGGAGTTATCAACGGCAAAGGAATCGCCAATTATTAAAAACAGCAGTGCAATTATGATTAAATGGATTCTTATAAGCTTCATTGGATTCCTTTCTGTCGCATAAGCAATATAGGGTATTGTCGGATACTGTCAAATAAAAATTACCAGCTTTTGGTAGTCCTGTTTATAATATCTACAACCAGTTTTTCCGCGGCGCGAACCTGACCGATATCCTCGGCCTCGGATGAGGTATTATATATCCCCTCGCTATAAAAATTTTCATGCCAGATTTCTTTCTCTCCATTTGGTTCGGCCAATATTATATCAAACGAAAGATATACGGCATATTCAGTGACATTGTCGGATTCATCGTATGTTTTGGGTTTTCTTTCGTAGCGTGATAATGTTCCCTTAAGAACCGCATCGGCGACATCAAGTGAAACGACTTTTAGATTTCCATTTGCAATGAAGGCATCTATGACCAAATCGGTCAAATGGCTGGAAAGGCCGGATTCCAAAGTTTTATTCTCAAATGAAGTTATAGCAATAGTCTTAATACTGGATTTCCCGCCTGGGGAGAAGGAATATATTCCACAACCGAAAGATATGGTCAAAAAAAGCGATAATATCGATAAAAAGACTCTCATCAATAAATTAGAACCCTTATAACACTCAAGGGTTTCATTTAATTTATTGGCCGTAAACAACCTTCCCTTTTTTAATCACTTTGTTTACAAGATTTACACCGTAATGATATGGCAGTTCCCGATAATCAAGCATATTCCAAATAATAATATCGGCCGGCCGGCTAACCCTTAATTGCCCCAATCGATTGGCGCGGTCAACGGCACAGGCGGCATTAACAGTCACGGCCGATATTGCTTCGGCGGCCGTCATTTTATAATGGAGAGCGGCCAGAGTAATCATCATCTGCAAAGATTCAGAATAACTTGACCCCGGATTACAATCGGTAGAAATAGCCACCACTACCTTATTTTCTATCATTTTTCTGGCCGGGGCGTAATATCCTTTATTCAGCGAAAAACTGGTTCCGGGTAGCAAAACCGCCACCGTGCCGGATTTGGCCATAGCCTGAATACCTTCGTTTGAAATGTAAACCAAATGGTCGGCGGAAATCGCCCCCATTTCGGCGGCCAGTTCTGCTCCACCGGAATGGGTTAATTCATCGGCATGGAATTTTAATTTCAAGCCATTATCCAAAGCGGCTTGCATAATCTTACGGGATTCCCTAATGCTGAAAACACCATCCTCGCAAAAGATATCACAGAATTCCGCCAGTTTTTTTTCAGCAATGGTAGGAATCATCTCCTTGATAAGTAAATCAATATATTTCGCCCGATTTTCGCGGTACTCATCGGGAACTTCATGGGCGCCAAGAAATGTGGGGATAATTTCAATCGGATGGGTATCAGAAATATTTTTCAGTATTTCCAATGACTTTATTTCGGATTCGGTGGAAAGCCCATACCCTGATTTGGCTTCTATTGTGGTCGAACCTGAAGCGAGCATCATATCCAATCTATGGGTGGTTTTTTCCGTAAGAATCGGCACGGATGTCTCTCGCAAATCGCGAACTGAGGCCCTGATACCTCCGCCCGCGGCGGCGATTTCTTGATAGGTTTTGCCTAATAAACGCATTTCAAATTCGTCATGCCGCGTTTTTGAAAAAACAGGGTGAGTATGAGGATCAATAAATCCCGGAGTTACAACGCATTTTTTGGCATCAATAACTTTGCATCCCTCGGCCAGGCTGATTTTGCCGGCAGTCTCATCAGATTTTCCTACCGCCAAAATTTCATCACCGGCAATGGCCACGCCGCCATTTTCGATGAGGTCGATTTCTTTCATTTTGTCCCCAATTCTGGGGACAGGGCCTTCCATAGTAATGAGCTGGCCGATATTTTTAATAAGCAAAGTTGCTTTTTTTTCAGGCGCCATGGAGGGAAATATAAGCTATCATAGAAGAAGGTCAATCATTTTTCAATTAAATATAATAGAGGAATGATGAGCCGGAGGACAGCCAAATTCCATATCCTTCTCTCTACATCTTGACAACGCTCTCCTCCTAAATATCTTTGATTTTGGGTTTGCCAAGAATTAATCCGACACGGCGCGCCGTGTCGCTACGATCTTTAACCGGACTAAACTGATAATTCGATATAAATGCAAATTTGCTTCAAATAGATATCTCATTTCATCATTGGTATTTTGACTTTGTTCTTCTTGGCGAAGGTGATCGCTTCTTTATAGCCGGCATCGACATGACGCATAATACCGGTTCCCGGATCGTTGGTTAGTACCCGATTAAGACGCACCGCCATCTCCTTTGAACCATCGGCAACAATCACCATTCCGGCATGAATAGAATTGCCGATACCAACTCCGCCGCCATGATGAATCGAAACCCAACTGGCGCCGGAAACGGCATTAAGAAGGCCGTTTAATAGCGGCCAATCGGCAATAGCATCACTGCCGTCTTTCATCGCTTCGGTCTCTCGATAGGGTGATGCCACCGAACCGCAATCAAGGTGATCACGGCCAATAACTATTGGCGCTGATATCTTGCCTTTTTTCACCAAATCATTGATGATTTCACCAAAATGCGCTCTTTCACCATATCCAAGCCAGCAGATTCTGGCCGGAAGTCCCTGGAAAGATACTCTATCATGGGCCATTTTTATCCAGCGACAGAGAGATTTATTTTCCTTAAATTCTTTTAGAATTACATCATCGGTTATATAAATATCTTTCGGGTCGCCGGAAAGCGCTACCCAGCGAAAAGGTCCCTTTCCACTGCAAAACAGAGGTCGAATATATGCGGGAACAAATCCGGGAAATTCAAAGGCTTCTTTCAGGCCGCCCTTTTCCGCCTGTCCGCGAAGATTATTGCCATAATCAAATACGACGGAACCGGCTCTCATAAACTTGATCATGGCTCCGCAATGTTTTACCATTGATTCATAGGAGCGCGCAATATAATCTTTCGGATTGGTGCGACGCAAACGATCGGCCTCTGTAATGGTCAACCCTTCCGGAACATATCCATTCAATTCATCATGCGCCGACGTTTGGTCGGTCACAATATCCGGAATAATTCCCCTGCGGAAAATCTCTGAGAATATTTCAGCGCAATTTCCAACCAGACCCACTGAAAGCGGCTTCTTTTCCTTGATACTATCTTTGATAGCCTTCAAAGCCTTATCAAGAGTCTTTACCTTTACATCGCAATAATTGAATTTCACACGACGGTTGATTCGTTCTTCATCGACCTCAACGCATAAAATCGAGGCCCCATTCATGGTTGCCGAAAGAGGCTGGGCGCCTCCCATACCTCCCATTCCACCGGTGAGAATCCACCGTCCGGTTAGATCGGAACCGAAATGTTGATCGGCGATGGCGGCAAAAGTTTCGTAAGTCCCCTGAAGAATCCCCTGGGTCCCGATATAAATCCAGCTTCCCGCAGTCATCTGGCCAAACATGATAAGGCCAAGTTTCTCCAATTGGCGAAATTTTTCCCAAGTGGCCCAGGCAGGAACAAGATGGGCATTGGCTATCAGAACCCGAGGCGCATAATCATGCGTTTTGAAAATTCCCACCGGTTTGCCGGATTGAACCAATAAAGTTTCGTCATTTTCAAGAGATTTAAGCGATTTTATAATGGCATGATAACATTCCCAATTGCGAGCGGCTTTGCCGGAGCCGCCATAGATTATCAATTCCTTGGGTTTCTCGGCGACTTCCTCGTCGAGATTGTTGTTAATCATCCGAAAGGCGGCTTCCTGCGCCCATCCCTTGCATATCATCTTACTGCCGCGAGCGGCCTTGACCGGGGTATATT
>JAGVEJ010000029.1 GCA_020058225.1 Candidatus Zixiibacteriota bacterium
TCAAACCCTTCCTATTCTCGGTCATGAAAAAAATGCCCGCGGCCAATTGCAGGTCAAAATCCCCGAGGCTTTGCGAGGGGTTTCGACAATTCCTTTACATGTAGCCGGCTCGCCGCGGAAAGTCGGCTACATTAGTAACATCATAGGGTTTGATGAATCAAACCCCTACTCCGTCGGCTTCCAGACCTTCCAGACCTTGCCCACCAAATCAGGGCCAATTTTAAGTGTCGGCTGACCCGGCTCCCAGCCGGCAGGACAGGCCTCGGCGCCATTGGCGGCACGGACATGCTGGAAAGCATGCACTTGACGAATTGTCTCGGTGATTTTGCGACCGACCGGAGGCGTTAATACTTCCATTGCTTGCACGATTCCATCAGGATCGATAATAAACCGCCCGCGGATATTGACTCCTGCCGCTTCGTCGTACACACCATACACCTTACCGATATTCCCGGCGCCGTCGCTTATCATCGGGAACGGTATGCCGCTTTTTGTCATTTTGGAGAGTTCTTCCTCATCCCAGATTTTGTGGACAAATTTGCTGTCCACGCTGACCGCGAAAACTTCCACGCCCAACTTTTGAAGTTCGTCGAATTTGCCGGCGACCGCCGACAGTTCGGTTGGTCAGACAAAGGTGAAATCACCCGGGTAGAAGCAAAGCAATATCCATTTGCCGAATGAATCAGAAAGCTTAACATTGATAAATTTGCCTTTATGATAGGCCGGAGCCTCAAAATCGGGCGCCTTGCCGCCGACACGAACAGTTGCCATTTCATCCTCCTTTGGTTTTTGCACGACCTTTTCGCCGATAACAGCGCCGGTCGGTTTACCGCATCCGGGAGCTTGTTCGGGCATAAATGCCTCCCTTCGCATATAGCTTTATTAAACTCCAGATAAAATATACAATATTGTCGCAATTAAGGGCAAGACAAATATTCTTCATCCATAGGGCCGCCGCATGGCTATCGTCCCATAATGCTTTTGATTGGGTGGCAAGATAAAGCGCGGCAGAGGGTAAATCTACCACGCTTTAATCAGAATCCTACGAGTTCAGGATCTTCTCAACTTCATCTTTATCGACATCCATAACATATTTAATGCCGCTTATATCGGCCGCTTCATGAGTGAGCGACCAGATATCGTCGCGAGTGATATAGCCTAATGAAAATTTGCGGCATCCGGCCATCAACTGACGTAAACCCTGAGCCAGTCTTTCGTAGTATGTATAAAGCCCAAGAGCGCCGGCAGGAATGCGGTCAAATTCGGTATCGCCAAGTTCCTTGCGAAGGTCATGGGCAGTAACGAATATTTCATCAATGCTATTGCCGAATCTCTCGACATAAACCGGCAATTGGTTTTCTTCCAGAGCGCGTCCAATGGTTTTTCCCACCATAGCGGCGGCAATCGGCGAACGGGCCATACCGACAAGCTTCACAAATGGAGCTCCCATAGCCAGACCTTTGAATATCTGATCCTCAAAGGTAAATCCGCCGGCAACCGCGAGAGCCGGAACATGTTTGCGTTTATCGGCCAGCTTTTTGGCATAGAAATACAGCATGGAGTGAAGCTCTACCGGCGGGACACCCCATTCATTCATCATGCGCCACGGACTCATTCCGGTTCCGCCGCCGGCGCCATCAACGGTAAGAAGATCAATATTACATTTAGAGGCAAAAACAACGGCCCTGGCCAAATCGGCGGGGCGATAAGCGCCGGTCTTCAAAAAGATATACTTGGCGCCTGCCTTGCGAAGCTCTTCCACTCTTTTGACAAAAGATTCCTCGGTAACCATGCCGACTCGGGAGTGGCGCTCGAATTCCTTAAAGGCGCCTTTTTCGAAGGCTTTGATTACACTCGGTTCGGTCGGATTCGGCAGTACAACATAGCCGCGCTCATAAAGGGCCTGGGCCTTTTTAAGATTACGGATTTTGACTTCTCCGCCGATATTTTTGGCTCCCTGTCCCCATTTCAGTTCGACAATTTCCACGCCGAGTTTCTGGATGGCATATTCCTGCACGCCGAGCCGGGTATCTTCAATGTTGGCCTGCACTATAATGGCGCCGTATCCATCGCGCTGATGGTCTTTATAGAGATTGACACGACGCTTGAGGTCCACAGTATCAACTACGCGGCCATCTTTAATGATTGATTCCATATCCATGCCGACGACATTTTCGCCAATGGTCAAACCGGTGCCTGCCAAAGCAGAACCGATGGCAAGACCTTCCCAGTTATTTTTGGCAATATCGGTGGAGCCGATGCCGGGGATAATCCATGGGTAGCGGAATTTGACGCCGTTGTCATGCCCGAATTTGACTTCGAGGTTGACATTGGGGAATATAGCCTTGTCGCTGTCGGGTTCGATTCCGTGGGCGCCCACGGCGGTGCCATTAATGTTAAAATGCGAATAATCGACCGGATATATTTTTTCGCCGGCAGTAGTGATCACGCCGAAGGGCTGAGGATAAATAACCTCGTGGCCGCGATAGGCGGATTTGCCGATTTCGCACATTCCCACACATCCATCGACACAGGTGACGCACATACCCGATGCCGGGACAATTGAATGTTCGGTTCTGTTTTTCGTGAGTGTCGCCGCAGTTGCGTTTACTTTTGTGAGTGACATTTATCTTCTCCTCCTAATTATTTAATTTCGATTTTTTTTATTATTTCACAAGCCACACATGGATCCATATAGCACATCATGTCGTCAAATTGCTCTTTTTCAACGCATGGCGGATATATATTGGCGCATCCGCCGCAGATGGCCTTATCAGGCTCGGTGTAAGTACAACGAAGCTGGCAGGCCGGACATACATACATGCATCCTCCGCAGAGGCGGCACTGCTCGGAGCGGATGTCAAAGGGCGTACCTATTGATCTTTTCTCGCCGCGCCCGCGGAAACCGATGGCTTTGGCCATCATTTGCTCCTCGCACATTCTAACACAGAGACCGCAAAGGATACAATCTTCATGTTCCTGACGGAATCTTTGCCGGCGGACTTCAAACTTGGACGCCAAATCCTGAATGACTTTCGACTGCGGGCAGGAAGCCAGCAGGAGCTCGAGAATCATTTTGCGGGCTTTCATAACCCGTGAAGAAGCCGTTCTTATTCTCAGGCCTTCCTCAACGCGGGAGGTGCATGATGTTACCAATCTGGCCTTTGGGCCTTCTCCGATTTCAACCACACAAAGCCGGCAGGCTCCGTAAGGAGAAAGTCCTTCCATGTGGCATAGGGTGGGAATCGGAAAGCCGAGAAATTGGGCGGCTTCAAGAAGGGTGGTTCCTTCTTCCACTGATAAATTAACGCCATTGATATTAATATTTACCATATAATTTACCCTCTTATCTCGACTTGTTTTCGTTCTTGCTCTTTAGGTCGGGTGAAATCCAGATCGCATCTTAGACAGCGGCATGCCTCACGAGTGGCCTCGTTTATGGTCAAAGACATTTCGACCTCGGCAAAACCGCGTCTTCTCCACTGTACCATAGCTCGAGGAACCTCGATGCGTGAACTCTGCTCCATATCTTCGGGAACTTCAGCCGGTTGGACAAACACCATAGGCAGGGTGATTTTAGGAGGCTGTTTCAGCTCGACACCGCGGATATATCGATCAATCATGACCGCCGCTCTTTTACCGGCGGCAATAGCATCAACAATAGTATTCGGTCCCGTCACCAGATCGCCTCCGGCAAATACGCCCGAGCGATTGGTGCAAAGAGTATTGGGATTAACCTTGACAGTACTATTCCTGCTATCGGTATCGATTTTCATTGAGCTGGCCACGGCGATGCTGTCGATATCAGAACCCTCGCTGATGGCTACAACCAATGTATCCAGAGGCACGATAAATTCGCTTCCCGGGATCGGAACAGGTCTTCTGCGGCCGCTTGCATCGGGTTCGCCGAGACGATTACGTTGGCATTCAAGTCCTGTCAAACGGCCATGCGTGGCCAGAACCCGCAAAGGTGTTATGAGGGTTTCAAGATTGACACCCTCCTGAATGGCGGCTTCGATTTCTTCCTCAAAGGCAGGCATTTCACTGCGGGAACGGCGATAGAAGACTGTCACGTTGGCGACATCTTCTTGCCTTAGGGCTACGCGGGCGGCATCGACAGCCGAATTGCCGCCGCCAATTACGCCAACCATTCCTTTGCCAAGCTTTCTACCGCTGACATTAAATGAATGGAGAAACTGAATTGATGGATAGACACCTTCAACATCCTCGCCCTCAATTTCGAGCCGTTTGCTCTTATGTGCGCCAAGGGCAAGAAACACCGCTTTATAGCCATCCTGAAATAGGCCGTCAATGGTGATATCTTTTCCGAGGATATGGTTGGATTTGATGGTGATGTTGTCATCGATAAGGGATTCAATCTCCTTTTCGATAACTTCTCTTGGCAGGCGATATCCCGGGATAGCCGTAAACATCATGCCTCCCGGTTTCTTTTCGGAGTCAAATATGGTTGCTTTATATCCGTTAAGTGAAAGGTAATGTGCGCAAGTTAGACCTGCTGGACCTGCTCCGACAATGGCAATGCGTGCGGAATTGTCATTTGCGATGACGTTTCTAATAGGCTTATAAATGGATGGATCAATCCTATCAGTTATGAATCGTTTCAAAGCGCGGATTGCCACCGGTTGACCGCCGCTTGTGCCGGCACGACATTTTTCCTCACAAGGGTGATTGCAGACGCGGGCGCAGACCGATGGGAATGGGTTGGCATCGCGAATGACACGATAGGCCTCTTCGTATTCCCCTCGTGCAATATGCGCCACATAACGCCAGGCTTCAGTACCGAGTGGGCAGGTTGTCTGGCAGGGGGCTCCAACAAGGTCTTTGCATACTCCGGCTGGACAACGTTTATTTACAATATGTTCTATATATTCCTCGCGGAAGTATCTTAGGGTAGATAGTACCGGATTTGAGGCGGATTGCCCTAAACCGCACATAGTGGTGTCTTTAACTACATGCGCCAGCTCTTCGAGTAAATCAAGTTGTTCCAAAGTTCCCCTGCCGGCGGTGATATCATCAAGAATTTCCCACATCCGTTGAGTTCCCTTGCGGCAAGTGAAGCATTTTCCGCAGGATTCATCTTTGAGAAAGTTCATGAAGTATTTGGCGACATCAACCATGCAAGTATTTTCATCCATTACGATCAAACCGCCGGAACCCATTATGGAGCCGGCCTTTGAAAGAGAATCATAATCGATTGGCAGGTCGAACATGCTGGCCGGAATACATCCACCTGATGGACCGCCGGTTTGGATAGCCTTTATTTTGGCTTCTCCTACGGAACCGCCGCCGATGTCGTAAACCACATCGCTGATTTTTATGCCAAGAGGTACCTCCACCAGACCGGTGTTTTTGATTTTTCCCACAAGAGAGAAAATCTTGGTTCCGGTATTGCCCGGAACGCCGACCTTGGCATATTCATCAGCGCCTCTCTCAATAATCACGGGAATATTAGCCAGCGTCTCGACATTGTTGATACAGGTTGGATGCCCGCCAATTCCTTTTTCAATCGGATACGGCGGTCTCTGGCGCGGTTCTCCCATGAATCCCTCGACCGATTTTATCAAGGCTGTTTCTTCGCCGCAAACAAAGGCGCCTGCCCCGCGGACGATATCGATATTGAAATCAATTCCTGAGCCAAAGATATTATTGCCAAGGAGGCCAAGATCCTGAGCTTGGCGAATGGCGATTAAAGAATGTTTGATGGCCAAAGGGTATTCGCTTCGGACATAGATATACCCTTGTGTCGCCCCGATGGCGATACCCGCAATCAGCATTCCTTCAATAATAGCATGGGGGTTGCCTTCGAGAAGGGAGCGGTCCATATAGGCCCCCGGATCGCCTTCATCGGCATTGCAGACCACGTATTTGGGTTCGCCCTTTTTCCCAACGGCTCCGGCCAATTCCCATTTCTTCCCGGTGGGGAATCCGGCTCCACCGCGGCCACGAAGCCCTGATTTTAGCACTTCGCTGATGATCCAGTTTGGTTCCAGCTTCTGAAATACCTGTTGAAGAGCGGCATACCCGCCGTTTTCGATATAATCAAGTATTCTTATTGGGTCTATTTTCTCGTTATTTCCCAGAATGGTCCTGGTTTGTTTTTGGAAGAAAGGGATATCGTTCTGGGTAAAAAATTTCTTTTGCTCTTTGGGGTCTTTGTAGATAAGCTCTTCTTCGACATAACCGCCAAGAGCCGCCTCGATTACACGAGGCACATCTTCCATTTTAAGCTGGGGATAAAGTTGGCGTCCGGGTTGAACCAGAATGAAAGGATCCATTTCGCAGAATCCCTGACAGCCGGTAATGCGGAATCCAATCTTTTCCTGCAGGCCATGTTCCAAAATATATCTTTTTATTATTCTGATGATATCATTGCTACCGCTGGCCTGCCCGCCGGTACCGGCGCAAATCACCAGTGTCGGGTGATCATATTGAATCTCTTTCTCGCTCAATATTCGGCGGCGTAATTCTATGAAATCATCAATTGTATTTAATCTTCTCATTAATTTTTCTCCTTAGTAAACCATTGCACCGCTGAGGTCGAGGATATGTCCTTTACACCCTTTGCGTGAGCATATCTGCACAATTCCACCGCCGCGGACAATCATCGGTACCATGGGAGCGCCGCATTCGCCGCATTTGGTGGCGCCGATCAGTTCGGCATGGCAGTGAGGACAGAAGAAATGCACCGTGGTCTTGAAGGGGATTTCATACTCGGATTCAGTCTTATAACTGCCGTAAAGACTGGAAATAGCCAGCCAGCCATGTTGCTGGCCAAACGATGCCGTAACTCTGATTGAGGGATATCCATCAATTTTGTGGCGGTGATCCATCAAGCTATGGTTGCATCGGGCACAACTGACCTCAACCGGAAAGATGCGTTTATCGGTGACAATTTCGACGGCGTCAAGTCCGGTGCGGGTCTTTTGCAGAATATCTTTAACCATTGAGGTTTTTACTTTAGAGAAATAATGCCCATCGACAACCACAATCGGTCCCAAAGCGCATGCCCCAAGGCAATTGACCGATTCAAAAGTAAACTCTTTGTCAGGGGTGGTTTCGCCGGATTTAATCCCAAGTTGACGTTCAAGTTCCGCCGCAATGGTCGGGCCGCCACGAACATGGCAGGCGGTGCCAAGGCAGACCGATACGAGATGTTTGCCCCGCGGTTTGAGGCTGAAGGCACGATAGAAAGTGGCTACGCCATAAATATCAACCAGCGAACGACCGGTTTTATCGGCCACCATCTTCAGCGCTTCTTGGGGCAGATAGCCATACTTGGCCTGAATTTCCTCAAGAATCGCAATTAGGCTCCCATGGGAGCCATCATGGCCCTCAATTATTTCAGCGAACATTTCGCAATATTGAATTGGACCCTCGCGGCCTTGCCGATAAACGCAAGTCGCCAGGTAATTACATGTTGAACAGAGGTTGGAAATATCTGTGTTTGGTGTCATCTGAATCCTCCTTATAGGTCATCCTCTATATTTGAGGGAGCGCTGAAAAATTCCAGATACGGTCCCACCGCCAACCGCTGGCTGAGGTTTTTCAACACGCCCTTAAATCCGTTGGAATATTTTGGATTTATTATCCTCGAAATTTGATGGAAATAGGCCGGACTACCCCCTTCGGCCTCTTGTTGGAAAATCAAGAATCCATTGTGCTGTCCCGTCCCACCCAAAGGCCTTACCGACCCCCGAAATGAAAGAAGCATTTACCGGGAGCCTGAGAAGTACATATCTAGAGCCATACAGTTTTTTATTTAGCAACCGATGTACCAATGATTATGGTAATCTTTGTATTGAGCAAAATGATAATTGGCGCTAATAAATTAGCGCCGCCGTAAATCATAAGTAATTATTATACAACAACATAAAACTACAATAGTAGAGTGTATTATAGCAGGTAGATTAAACATTCAATTTGTGATTTTTTTCATTTATTGAGGAATATTGAACCGGCGGGGAGAATCTCACCGATTTGACAAATTTATGAAAAAGGGCGAATGACAGTGGTGGATATTTATTCACACCATCAACAAATGATGTTGACAAAATGTGGATATCCTCCATTTTAGATTTAATGAACGGAATGGCCGAAAATATATCAATTTCTGTAAACCTTTTTAATTGGTGGTGGGATATGTCTTGGGTACACGAGACTGTCTCAAAAGCCATGTTATAGTTGTGCCGGTTCTTGCGACCCCAATTTATTGGGGGCGTGTGAACCGGCGCCCGCCGCAGTGTAATTCTTCACAGTTTCGGTAACAATATTTTATAATGTTGGCAACCAGGAAAGGATGCTGTTACCGATGCAGAAGAGTATAAAGCAGA
>JAGVEJ010000097.1 GCA_020058225.1 Candidatus Zixiibacteriota bacterium
CCTATTGAAAAAGTAGGAGGCACCGTGTCCGTGCATGGTTCCGACATAGTCGGAATCCACATCTGCCAGTGTTACGCAGTAGCTTAGGGGCAGATGAGGATTCGCCGCGGCGAGCCGCCCACAAAACAACTCAATATCTGTCTTTACAAATTCCTTATGAACAATATTTTTAAGATCATCATCGATGGAAATGCTTACTACCCGCACGCTTGGCAGACCTTTGAGAGTTTCCGGCTGAAAATCAAACAGCTGTGCATTACTAATTGAGAATAGAGACAATAATAATATGATTGCGAAGCTACTTTTTCTTCTTAACATAAACTTTGTTCCTTTTGCTTTCATGCGCGGTAGATGTCCAAATTACAAGGGAATTTTTATATTGATTATCCCGCATTCCCAAAATTTGGGAAATATTTGAAAACATACAAAATTCCCATATTGAGAATCGGCCTTGCCTATAAGAAATATATAACCAAATGGGATATTATGAATTCCCAGAAAATCATTCAATTTATCCAAATCAACACAAATTTCATCTTCAATATTAATAATCAGAATCAATCTCTTATCCGGTTGCACCCTTAATTTCTTTGCAAGTAATTCAAGAAGCGCATCAGTCGCTCTACATCCATCGGCATTTGCTACAAGCCGTGTTATTTGACAGGGATAGAGCATATTAGGATTATGAGGATCACCAATACAAACATCAACATCACTGTCAGCAATCAAATCATTCGAGTTTATTATTTCAAGCAAGGGAGGTCCATTGATTACTTGAGTTTGCTTGGTAATGCGTTTCAGCGGAAAACCGGCACATAAATTTAAGCTGCTGTCGGTTCCAAAAAATCGGGCGACAAGTGAACCAATGAATAACTCCATAAATTTCTTGTTTTTCAATAATTCAGGGTTATTTAGTAGCTCCTGCTCTATTATCGTAGAATAATAATAGCTAACATTTTGCCCACCAATTTGATCCATCGGTGCATTGACTCCTTGAAAGTAATATCCCCATCCCAAGCCTCATTGTCAACCACTTTCTCCAGATTTGGAGGGGCATAATGTCGGGGGTTTCGGCCTGACCAAAGTCGGGCCTCAGAACCCGGCCTACATTATCTGGGTTCCCGCTTTCGGGCTTGTTGAAAAACCCCCATTAATGGGAAAGCACATATTCTTAAGCGTCAAGACCCGGAAAGCGTCATGCTGAACTCGTGAGGCTGTGTCCTAATTCTTGAAATGGAACAATGATGGTTTAATGGCCCTATGTGCCGCAAGAAGTTATCGGCAGATGTGGAACCCGACAGGGTGTCGGGACCGCGCACGTTTTTGGGATTATGACACGGCCTCTCAAAGCACGGGATGACAGGTTGGGGAGCTGGGATGAACATAAACGATGCACTTTACCATAACATACACTTTTTCAACAATCCCTTGCGCGGGAATGACAATTCCTGTGTTATATTGCCCCAAAATATCATAGTGTTGTGTCCCAGAAATATATTAACATATAGGTATGGCTCCATCGCGGCGTCGGGAACCCTTTCCCGACGCAATGAATTCCGGCAGGAAGGGGTTCCTGCCGGCGCATTTCGGTCGAGGGCTGTAAAGAAGCGTTAGGGACACCACAATAGCGGGGGGGAAATAACCCCTCCCTTTAATAAAAATTTTGCAAATAGCGAGATTGCACTGGATATTAAAGTGGTTTGATAAATATCCAAGAAAATAAAAATTAGAAGCCGTTTTCTCTAAGAAATTGTTCGGCCTCAGGGATATTACTAAAAATTTTGCAGGCGTGTTCATAGCCGCTGCGAACAATCATTCTCGTGAGTTGGTTTTTGGTAATCGGGTTATCAACGACATATATTGAATACATGGCATTATTTTCATGGCTCCAGCGGATATGCTCACCAATGACTTCAATCATTTCCGGATATGATGGTTTCCAATTTGTGAGATTTACGAGTTTTGCCCATTTGTTTTTTAGAAGCGGTTTGACAGCCTCGATGAATGCCTTGTGATATTCTTCCGCCGTTTCCTTCTTCCAGATACCATAAATTTTTGTATAAATTACCCGGCGACCGGTGTCAACATCAAAGGTAAAATTTAGGCTAAAAGTCATCGCGGCGCTCCATATTATTCATTAATGGCAAAACCATCGAAAGCGGTTAGGTTTATCATGGACAAAGGAATTAAAAACCATTGTCCTTTAAAAATTTGTCTCCCTCAGAGATAGTCTTGAAAATCATGCTCATTTCTGCGGTTCCTCCCAGCGAAAACATCTCTTTTAATTGATTAATGGTAATTGGGTTTTCAATAATATTAACCGAAAGAACCATTCCATTTTGGGCACACCAACATAAATGTTCGCCAATTATTTTGTTGACTTCAGGATAAGATGATCGCCAATTACAAAGATCAATAAGTTTGGCCCATTTCCCTTCCACCAAGGGCTCAACAGTTTTACGAAATTCTTCACGATATAGATTGGCGGTTTCTTCTTTCCAAATACCATAAATCTTTTCTCTGATAAGATGGCGATCAAGGTCAGCTTCAATTGTAAAATTCATGCTGAAGGTCATAATTTGCTCCGATATCTATTTGCCACTTAATCGGGTAGAAAAAAAATTAACTTTTCCGGATGTCCCAATCAGACACTTGATATTTAACAAGGATTTATAAAATTGTCAATAACTTTTTTGTTTCTTTATGTATAATAACGATAAAAGTCACTGAAAAGTTTAGCGTGCTTTCTCCAAAGCTTTGGCAATCTTTCCCATTAAGTAACGGTCCCTCTTCGGCAACATATATATGGGAGTATATAGGCGAAATGATTGTCTTAATTCATCTGGTGAAATTTTCATTTTTTTAAGATAGATGTCATTGACAATCAGATACTCCACCCCATGTTTTAGGGCATAACGTTCAACAAACTCGGGCGTCATATTATCATTCGAGGCTTTTTCACATCCCCACCAGCTTTGGATGGTGAAATTATCTATCTGCTCAAAAACAAAATCAAAGGGGGCTATCACCAATGCCCCTTTATTCATTTTCGCGGCCAAAAGACGGTTGGCCTCCATTTCCCGCGGGGCGGTGCGCTCTCCAAAGGCGGCGGCACCAAGAGCATATCCGCCATAAATGATAAATGCCCCAATCCAAAATAAAAATAATGTCCCAAATACCTTATTTTTTGAGGCGCCTGTCAAAGTGAAGCTATTAATTACTCGAGCAATGGCAATGGCAAAAAATGGTGTTACAGGCAATAAATACCTTATTATTTTGGGAAAGGGGGCAACAGCCCCAAGGATAAATAGGGCAATTAGGTAATTCCAGAAAAATCGATTCTCACGAAATTGTACTTTTCTTATAAGAAATAGAGATAAAATAAACAGGACTGTCAGTCCATACACGCTCGGACTCCGAAAAATTCTTTTATGTTCACTTAAGAGATTGATAAAAGGGATCCACCACTCCAAATATATCTTGGAAGCCATTACCCCATTATCGAATAATTGGCCAAAAAAGGAACGCCAATCAATTATTAATCCGGTTAAATATGGAATAAAGGCAAAAAATGCGGCCACAACCAAAATGACGGCCAGCCTGAATTCTCGCTCAAATACAAGCGCTACAACTCCGGCGACCATAAAGAAAAGACCGACTGGATGGGCTAATCCTGACCAACCGGCAAATGCTCCGGCCAAGGCAGTCAGAGGAACACTGCGCCGCATATCGGCTTCCCATAGAATCAGAAAGCTGGCGAATCCAAGAGCTGTCACGAGCATTTCCGGTCGGAAGATTGTCATTTGATCCCAGAAAACTGGGCTCCATAACAATACCAGACAAGCCAAGGCCGCAACTCTTCGTGTTTCTATTGACTTGAGGAAGAAATATAACATGACCAGAATTGCTACACCGGAAAAGACAGAGATTAGGCGCAGTTGATAGAGTCCCCAACCGAGAGCATAGGATATGGCCGCTCCCAGCCAAACAAATAATTTATTATAAATTATTATCGGGCCGTCAAATGGAGGATAATCTCGAAAAAATTCTGCGGAAACAGCGCCCTTATTCATCAGCGAGTGTATTTGCTGGCCGATTAGGGCTTCATCATTATTAATTCCTCTGTTGGCAAAAACCAAGGGAAAAAGCAATAAAAACAATAGGGGTAATATCCATGCAAAGCGCAAAAGCCATTTCCAAATTGATGGCGAGCTTTGCGGCGTCGGGCCGGTTAATAATTCAGATATCTTTTCGATTTCAGAATCCATTGGACTTATTTTCGAACAGTTTATTTTTCCCAACAAGTAGAGTCTAATTTATTACAATAATTCTCTTAAACCAATATTCGGCCGGAAAGAATAGAATTGAAGTGATTGCATGTCAAGATAAAAGAGGCTATGTCATAATCTTTGAGTGGAACAATGATAATTTAATGGCTCTATGTGCCGCAGAAGTTATCGGCAGATGTGGATCCCAACAGGATGTCGGGACCGCGCACGTTTTTGGGATTATGACACAGCCTCATAAAAGAGAAAATCCATATTTGCGGGACAATGCCGTTATAAATTGACATAAAATGAAAGATGCCGCCGTTGCCGGCGACATCCTTCTGGGAGGGACTATGTGTAAGGCATTATTTTATACGCCCAATATATTTGTTTGGTTGAAAAAAACAAGATTTTTTTTCAAATATGGAAAAATATTTTTAGTCTGGCGGTTCTCCCTCCACTCGGGTAGTCATTATCAAATTGCCCCCCAAATTGCCTAACCGGCTTTGTGTTAAGTAAGTCATTGATTGTCAATAAGATAATCACATGTTTCCCAATGCCTTTTTCTGCTGATAAGCCAATCAAATAGCTTTCAGAAAGCCTTTTTTCGGCATAGGTAATAAGAGAATTATACATATCATCAAAACTATAAACTTGATAATAATTGCGCCTTTTAGAAGTATAAACCATGTCAAAATCATAATTGATTCCCCAAAATTCCGCCGAAATAGCCATTCGGCATTTTAGCGGCGCAACAAAGGCGGCCTGTCTTTTGACAGTGGAAAATATCTGTGAACCATCAACTCCAGAAAATATTAATTCCGAATTTTCTTGTTTGGCATCCTGAAATGTTAAATCCCCTTCAAATATAATTTTTGATACAGAATACGATAATTCCATTTCCAGCCCATTTGATCGGAAATGGTTAATATTTGATGGCGTCCAACGAGGCGAGCCGTATTCATTCATTTCACCAAGGGGCGCCCAGGAAATCAAATTTTCAACTCTTTTGTGAAACGCATTTAGGTCAATTTTTAGGTTCTTGGCAGGTTTTATACCTAACGAAAACAGATAGTTCTCCCCTCTTTCCGGTATAAGATTGGGATTGCCGGATGAATAATTGTCTTCCGGCCAATACAGATCATTAAATGCCGGCAAACGATATGCAATGCCGTAGGCCAGTTTGAAAGACAAATCGGCGGCGGGAAAAAATCGAAATCCGGCATTAAATGATTCGTAAAGCCTGTCATTATTGATAACCGATTCCAACCGCCCTGAAAGGTCAAGCGATGCCAAGTGACCTATGGAATGAGAATTATTGCACCAAAGGGCAAAAATATCCCGCCGATGACTCCAATTATTCTTTGAGTCATTGAAGGTTACATGTGCGTTTGATATATCGGTCCTCGACACAATGCTTTTGGATTCAACGGAAGAAGAACCTGAAAGAAATTCCACGCCGCCAGACCACTTAAAATTATCTCCCGATATATGGATTCGGCCCGTTAGTCCGGAGTTTCCGGTATTAATCGCATTTTTATCTATAGTATCAACCGAATCGGTCCACGTTAAATAGGCATATCGGCCAAAATAATCGAGTTTTTTCTTATCATAGAAGATATCTATCTCTCCCGAAAGATAATTATCAGCGGAATTACCATCACTATTAGATTTCAATCTGATATCGACGGAATGATTAAGATCCTTTTGATTATTAACAAGAGACTCCGATTCCGCATTTCCATAGTAAGGTATGTTGTTTTTGTTGGGCGCCGGCCCCGGCAACCCAAGCGAATCGGCAAAATATCTATAGGTCAGAATTGCCTCCCAATCACTTCTGGGTAACTGAAGGAATGATTTGACAGTCAGATTATTTCTTTTGACTCCAGAATTGCGGCGATAGTTATCAGTAACGTCCCGCTGATAATCAGCATCAAATTGCCAATTACCAAGTTTTTTGGTTGCGGCAAGATTGTATCCGAAAAACCCAAAACGACCATATTCTACCGATCCAGAAATTTTATTGGGAAAATGGATTCTGGGGACTAAATTGATCACCCCTCCAATGGCATCTGAGCCATAAAGAGCGGATTGAGTCCCCTTAACGATTTCAATTCTTTCAAATTCCGATAGGTTGAACTCAGACAAATTAAACCCGCCGGAAGCAAAGTTATAGACCGGGCGACCGTCATAAAGGAGCAAGAGCTGTGATGATGATGAGCCCCATAACATTAAATTTGACAGATGCCCTGGCATTCCATAGCCGGTGTTATCGGCGCCCGCAACGCCATCAAGCGCATCACTCAAAGAAAGTTTATGGGCAAACTTTTGTCGAAGAAGTGTGCGAGCCACCCAAGGAGTTTCATTAATCGGCGAGGGGAATCGCTCGGCCGTCACCATAACGGTGTCAGGCAATTGAAAAGGGTTTTCCTCGCTTTGGCCGAATCCCATCGCCACGGCAAAGACAAGGATTAAACTGAGATTGATTAGGGGGATCATGTTACCTCCATGATGAGCCTGCGTATCTGATAGGATAAGTGGAGGCCATTTTGCCTGAGTCTCCATACCGCCCGCGCAGATTATCAGGCCTGTCCCATAAAATTATGGGGCATTATTATCATTCCGGCAGGTTTTCTGACTTTGCGGCCTCAAACCGCCCACCGACCCCTTCCCCGTTCGATCTAAATCCAAACGAGTGGCTTATTGTCGGAAGGGTAGCCGCTCACAGCAGCGGGGCTGTGACGGATTCTCACCGTCTTCCCTATTATCTCTCACCTTGAGAGCACCGAAAATATGGTCTAAAATTATCTCAGCTGAGGAATAATGTCAATCATAAAATGGCGTTTTCGGGAAATTGGGTTCGTTTTCTGAATTTTTATTTTGTCCTCTTTGGATGATGTAATTTACGCCTCTATATATATGTCTTGACTCGGGATTACCATCGAAGTTGTAGTAAAATTGTGAGAGGGGTTGTGTTAGGAAATCGGGCGGTTGCCGGACTGACACCGCAGAAAAGGCGAGTTGGGGGGTGGCATATTCCCCTCACCCCAGCCCTCTCCCGATGGGAGAGGGAGTAAAGGGTGAAGGGGATTATGTAATATGCATGGCGCCATCATGCATTTAAGGGGACACGGCACGCCGTGTCACTACGTAATGATTTGTCGCGGTATTTGTGGAGGCGTATTTGCGATACCCTCTTTATTTATTGCCGGGTCTGAAAAATAATTGGGGCAGGAGCGAGACCTGCCCTTACGTTCAAACTAGTGTCCTGCGTCATAAATCACTTGACATTAGGATTTGAACATATTATGATTGCTATTGATGAATGTTGCCGAACAAATTGTGTTGTCATCAACG
>JAGVEJ010000147.1 GCA_020058225.1 Candidatus Zixiibacteriota bacterium
CGTTGATGACAACACAATTTGTTCGGCAACATTCATCAATAGCAATCATAATATGTTCAAATCCTAATGTCAAGTGATTTATGACGCAGGACACTAGTTATGTGAGCACTCTTGACCGAAGCCATTGGAATAGATGGCTGGATTTCGGTGTTTCTATCTGATATTGCCCAGACATTATCGAAAACAAGCAGGGGAGAGTCAATTGTTATCTTTATTGGCTCTGTATTTTCGCTTTCTAAATGGATATCCAGATTTTTTCCAAGGAAAATGGCCGTCTGAATAATTAACTCTGTTAATATGTTTGAATGGTCTTTTTCCCCATCCATGGTTCTGATTTTCTCCCTGAAAACTTGCCATATTTCCTCAATAGACATGCCTTGACTCGAAAATAGCTTTCCCAATATTGCTTCTATTTTTTTCTGATAAGATTCATTCAGTGTTTTAGATAGAGACTGCAATGCCAGGGATATTGTGACAACCTCATCCAAATTTAGTTTATCAATGCTATTACCGCTTTTCTCCAGCAGGCGATATCCCCCCAGAGAACGATCGAAGATAACAGGGAAATACCCGGCGGAAATGGTATTCAGATAGCGATAAAGCGACCTACTCGATATCCCACATACCCTTTTAATCTCCGATGGTTTTACGGAGCGGCGGTGATGCAAGAGATTAATAAGCAATAAAATTTTGGACATTTTATCCATAATTAATGATGAGATGGGGATGCCCCCTTTCCCCACCCCAAATTTACCCCGCTAGAAAATGTTCTCAACCAATTCGACAACAACTTCAAATAAAGATGGCTCGCTTGGCGTCGCCGGACTTCCCTGAGTGCTAAGCGAGTCTATGCTTGTCGAGTCGTTCCCCTGTGATGGCGCCTGATATGGAGGAATTGGCAAACCGCCCGAATCATCCGCGAGTGTATTTGAGGGCGCCATGTAACCCTCAAAAAGGCCGACAATAATTAAGATCAGACAAAAGCCAAAAAGGGCGAAAGCCCTGGTTTTTTGGAAACTCATTTTCCCTCCTGTTTAATAAGGTCAGATTATTCATCCTCACAGGAGTTGATATTCAAAAAGTATGCCCTTATAAAACAGCAAGACTGGATTTGTTTAACTGCTTGACAATAAATAGATTAGAGGGGGGGCGCAGAAATTAGAGGCGGAGAAGTCAGCCGCTTTTTGCCATGGTTTGCCATTAGAGATAATTTCCCCATATATCAAAAAGAGTTAGTCATGGGATTAAGTGGCAAAAAAATGGCGAGCTGGCAGAATCGGAAACCTAAAGGCTCTTTAAGATTTTATATTTTTTAATTTTTCTCCTTAGAGTTGATAACGGGATACCAGTGATTCTCGATACTTCGGACTGATTCCAATTTGCGGATAAGAGCAATTTGCGAATTTTAGCTTTCTCCATATTTTCCAATAGGCGTTTGCTATTTGAGTCTAAATCAACTTTTTCTCGGAATTCGGAAGGCAGGTCAATCAAATTAACCTGCTTACCGGAATAAAGCAGACAAAATTTCTCTGCCAGGTTTCTCAATTCGCGCACATTGCCCGGCCATGGATATGTCATTAGCGCTTCAACGGCGGAGGACGAAAAGACAGGACTTCTTGCCTTGTCCGGAATAAAGGTAGACAAAAAATGCTCCAGCAAAAGAGGAATATCATCAATTCGCTCTCTTAGCGGAGGAATATGGATGGTAATTGTATTAATACGAAAATAAAGGTCCTCGCGGAATTTGCCCTGTGTTATCAGCGCCTTCAGGTCTTTGTTGGTCGCATAAATGAAACGAATATCAGTTGATATTGTGCGGTTACTACCCACTTTCTCAAAATGCTGATATTCCAATACTCGTAAAATCTTGCTCTGGACTTCAAGCGGCATATCGCCAATCTCATCAAGAAAAAGCGTTCCGCCATCAGCCGCGAATAGCTTCCCTTCGCGCTCATCGACGCCCGTGGCGACATTCTTCGCCACGCCAAAAAGCTCGCTTTCGATAAGAGAACCAACGATTGCGGCGCAATTAAGTTTAACCAGCGGCCCCTTGGCACGCGAGCTTAAATCATGAATCATTTGCGCCAATATCTCTTTTCCAGTACCGCTTTCCCCCATGAGGAGGATACTGACATTATGCAGGGCCATTTCAGGCAACCGAGAGAATAATTGATTCATAGTTTCATTTTGGGTGACAAATTTCTGACCGCCTCTTAACCGGGCCAAGTCGTCAATAAGCTGTCGTTTTGTCTCAATCTGATATTTCTGGTTTTTGATTGTAGAAAGCAGGATTGAAATAAAATTGGCAATTGAGTAAACAAAGGTAATATCATCTGACTCAAACAGAGCCGGAATAGTATGATGGTCCAAATATAGTACTCCAGCCGGCTTTTCATCTATCTTGATTGGCAAGCAAATTACCGAAAGGATGTTGAAGGCAATAATGCTCTTATATTTCTTAGTGCGATCATCTTCTTTGGCATTATCAATAATCAGCGGACTCATATTTTGGGAGACCCTGTTGCATATTGACTGACTGAAGTGCCTGATATCATCCAGACATTCGGGGTTACAATTCACAATTGCTTTGACCACCAAATTTGATTGCTCCTCGGAGTGCAGAAGGAGGACTCCCCTTTCGGCTCCAGTCTCATGGATAGAAAACTCAACAAGGCGGGCAAGAGATGTCTCAAAATCGCTTATATTCCCAAGAATCTCCGAGATGCGCTTGAAAGATTCCAGCATTTGGGCACGATCAAACGATTTAATGGGTAGTGACTGTATCTTCTTCCCAATAGAATCAGCCAGAGATGCATTGCCGAGATTCTCGGCCAGTTTATGAGCCTGAAGTAAGAATTTTCTGGCTAGTTTGGTTTGATCGATTGATTGATAAACCTCGGCTATTTCCTCACAGATGAGCAAGGCAAAAAAGCAATCTCCTGAAACAAATAATTGTCGATAGGCGGACTTCAAATAAGTCAAAGATTTTAGCTTGTCTCGAGAAAATGCCACATTACTATCATTCAAAGCAGATACCGCCTGAAAAAGTGGGACATCTGATTGAGCGACAAAATGCACTAAGAATTTATTCTTTGAGATAACTTTATTCTTTGTGTCCTCATCGGCATACAAAAGAATATGAAATAGACAGAGGGCCACATAATATCGGCAATTGTATTTAATCAAATGTTCTAAATCAAGCAATAAAGGCAGAACAGACTTTTCCGGCGAGTAATATAGGGTTTCAAGGTTTCCTAAAAATCCCAACTCGGCAAGGGAGGCGTTATCATTAAAACCGGTATAAACATCTTTTGCCTTTAATTGGCATTCGTCAAATTGGGATTTATCTCCCTGATAAAGCGCTATAAGGGCCACACTATGGTACAGTTTTCCGAGTAATCGATCCCTATCACCAGAACCATACATTAAAAGGGCCTGATGTAAGGCATCCTTAGCTTGCCGAAGCTGGTTTTGCCTTAGAAACAAATTCCCTTGGTAAAAATAAAAATTGCGGAAGAAAATGGCGTCATGTTTTTGAGATTTTCCGGCTAGATATTTCTGAAGCCAGTCATTTGCCTTTTTGTACTCCCCAAGCCGGGAATAGCTAATCATTAGATTAATACATATCGCCGGGAGCCGCGAGGCCTGAGAAAGTTCCTCTGCAATTTTTGCCGCTTTTTCTCCATAGCTAATAGCCTTTCTGTATTCCGCTAATTCATAGTAAAGCAGGGAAAGATTGGATAGAGGAGAAATTTGATCAAATCTGGCGCCGGTTTTCTCAAGATTGACAAAGCTCTCTATCAGATTTTCTTCAGCCTTTGTATATTCCCCTTTTCGCCAAAATAATACTCCCAAAGCAACCAGTAGCTTACCCAACTCATCAATGCAATCGGATTGTGTGGCTTTTTTGGTTAGACAGGATAGCCTCTCCTCTGCTTCTTCGAATCGACCGCGCGAGATAAAAAGCCAGGCCTCCTGCCTCAAGAAGGCCAAATAGCTTCTTTTATCATCAGTATGTTGACATAACAATCTCCCATTCTGCAACCACTTCTCACATTCCTCCAATCTACCGCTAAGCAAGAAATTGTAGCTTATATCATAAATGATTCTGCATCTGTCCTTGCCATTTATTTTCGCATTAGCGAGAGAATCTGATAAGTACTTGATGGCTTCTTCAGGCCGGCCAAGTATTTGAGCAAGATCACCCAATTTAATCAGAATCTTTGTCCTGACCATATTATCCAATTGGCAATAATCCTTATCCGAAAGATTCAGAATTCTTTTTAAAGCCAGGAAAATCTTAAGGGAAATGTGATTATTGCTGAATTTTAAAAGATCCACGCAGAAATCATTCATTGAAGACTGCGTACTGGAAAACATACCGAATAATTGAAGCTCATTATGTCTGATAACGACTTCAATCTCTTCAAAAGCGCGGATTAATTCCTTGTCATCGATGGCTATTTGCCAATTGCCATCATACTGATTCAAAGAAGCATTTTCAATTAGGTAACCAAGAATACGGAATGTCTGTAATGGCCGCGGCCAATACATCTTTTCCAATTCCTCTGCCAGCTCATCAGGGAAACCAAAGACCGCATTCTGCCAAGAGACAATATTCCCGATAATGCCTTCATGTCTTCCATGTCTGAAATCAGAGAGAAGCTTCATGACAAAAAGAGATTTTTCCATTGCCTGATATTCAGACAGGTTGATTATTTGATGCTTAAGAAGAGCCTCTATAAGAAATTTAGGTCTTAGACTATAGTCACTAAGTACCAATTCATCGGCGAAACGCAAGACGTTATCTAGATTAATGTCCGAGTACTTAGGGGAAGCATTCGCTTCAAATTGAGGATCAAGCAAAAATCTTTTCAAAGCTTGCCCTAAAGAATAATTATCGGATTGCACCAGTACAATATTGTTCTCCCTTATTTCGGGAGCTATATGTTCAAATGACCCAAAAATCCTTGAATCTGGATGAGAATGAGCTTTAGTAAGATAATCCAGATCCATTAATATAATTTTAGGGTTGTCATTGGATGTATTAATCAGAAAATTCTCTAATTTCAGATCGCAATGAACGAGTCCTAATAGATGCAAATAATCTACGATTTTACAGATGGCTGGGAAAACAATGCCAAAATATTGCCCAAATAATCCCGGAGTCAGAACCTGCCAATCATTTTGGTCGAGATATGGATATTCAATAAAAAGTCGGCGGTTTTCTGAAGATTTCCTATATGCTCTTAATATACCATTACTTCTTATGAGTTTTTGGAGCCCATACGATGTTTGAAGAAAGGACGATATAGCATCATCATCGATTGATGCAGAGGTTTTAGAAACCTTTACAAAACAGCGTCTCTTGCTATTGGAGTTGATGGCAATCCATGAATGCGTTATAGGCCCATCTGAAACCAGTTTCTCCAAGAAGTAGGATTTGGATAATGATTTGGGAGCTTCTTGAGTTCCAAGGTTAGCATCCGATTCTTGTGATGACATTTCGGCCTATTCACCCCTTATAAGTCTTTACATCAATATAATAATTTTCCCAAAATCCGCAAACTGTTTATCCTGACCAATTGTGACACTGCCAGATTCTGACGCTGAGTTTTAGTATATTAGATGATGGCGGAAATATAAGGCCAATAAGCCAATGTTTTAAGAGGGCGAGGTTGGCTCCGGTAGAGGGGGCTAGGAAACTACCAGTGAAAGCCGACCATCGCCCTCATGATTAAGTTGCATCACCAATTTTCAAACTATTTGATCCGATTATTCAACAGGCAATTTCTAATTAATAGATTCCAAATATATTAACTGCCCAAGAACGTTACTTAAATCATTTCAGACCCATGGAAAAATAGCCAGACTCAATCTTGAAACTTTTTACTCTGCAGTTCTTGGATTCCCTTGAGCAAAAATTATCGAATTCCTATCGATAATATGCTCAAACAAATCGAAAAATCAAGAGAAAAATGGAATTAATACTACCAGAAATTGGCAGTCTCCAAAAGGATGATTTGTTTGCCATTTCGATATAATTGGTATTTTGAATAGAAATTAGAATATTCGCCAGTGAGCAGTAAATCAGAACTAATTTATTGCGTTTTAATTGCAGACATTACCAATACCCGATTTTGTTAAGTTTGGCTCTCCTGACTATGGTCTGATCTTCGCCTTCTCAATACACTTCTTGAGATACTCAGAAGTTTGATGAGTATAAATCATGGTTGTCTCGATATCTTTATGCCCCAAAATCTTTCCCCTTGTGGCGGGATCAGTCTCATTCATCTTCTCTCTTATTGATGATATCTCCTGATATGGGAAACGAAATCAGAGAATGCCTGACAGACAGTAGTGTTTTCTGATGCTCACGCAATTATTTTATCCTATTCAGGACAACCTTCAACCGAAATCCCAAAGAGCTTATGAGATTAGCCCTACTTGACGGGTATCGAAATAAAGTGTTTTTTTTCTTGTCGGAGTTTACGGAAAACTAAAGAGCCATGTCTATGGGTAGGCAGCGATTATAGTATATCTGAGAAAGGGAATCAAAAATAAAATAATCGATGAGAACTCTCCAAAAAGGAATCATATGAATGAAATAAGATGTAGATTATATTACCTGGGATCATTTGCCGTCATCTTGCCATTGATCAGCAAGCAAGTAGCGTTCTGACCATGGATTTCCACGCGAAATAAAGTTTATTTTAAATATAGTCGGCTTGAGCGGTCTATTTTAATTGCTTTGGACGCAAGCAATTATTAGTATGAAACTGTCGCCACGTTAAATTCCATTGATTCTACTTTCCAGTGGGGTCAAGTTTCCCTCGATTGTGCCGAATAATCAATCTGTGCGCGAGTTTGGTCCTAATTTCCATAAAAAAACCGCATCCCATCAATGATGAGAAAGGAGACAACTATGACTTCCAGACGCACAGCTGAATTTACCCCAAGCTTTGAGGGCACAAAGAGTGGCCGCAGAAATGTAACCGTACCTTTCAATGAGATTAACGAACCGGGCGCCTACTATTGCCATACCAATGGCTGGCTGTACCGCATGCCTTCCGAGGCTGTTATCCCCGGCCACAGCCCCAACGTAAACGTTGTGAGTTCCACCGAATGCTATGTCACCAAAATTTGTGATGACCCATGGGTTCCAGTCAATAAAGCCCGCGAAATCTGCTCCAATTGGGATTTCGCCGTCAATTTTTAAATCTAGATATCCATCCTAAGAAGGACGACCAAACTTGCCCAAGGGCTCAACATTTTTGTTGAGCTCTTTATTTTCAAGAGAGAGCGTAAACCATCAAATAAAGTGGCAATAGAGCTTCCGATTTTGATGACCTTTCTCATTAATTGGTCAGGTCATAACTTAAGAAATTACGGCAGGTGAACTGTATCTTTTGATCCAACCCGGCGATTGCCGGTTGTGCTCTTGGATTACTTAAACTTAGACAAAAAGGTGTTACCTGTCAAGAAGATAATCGAGCCGCTTAACCTTGATGCGCTGGAAAAAAAACAAGCATTCAGAAATTCATCTTCATTGACACCGAAGGCCACCAATGAATACTACCCCTTCTGTTTCGCCTTCCGCCCGACCGCCAGCCCCTCACCCAATCCCCACCTTCTCAATACACTTCTTCAGATGGTCTGCAGTTTGATGAGTATAAATCATGGTGGTTTCTATATCTTTATGTCCTAAAATCC
>JAGVEJ010000131.1 GCA_020058225.1 Candidatus Zixiibacteriota bacterium
CGTTGATGACAACACAATTTGTTCGGCAACATTCATCAATAGCAATCATAATATGTTCAAATCCTAATGTCAAGTGATTTATGACGCAGGACACTAGAAAGGCAGAATATCTTGCCATGGCTCGGAAACTCTGTGACGCTGTTTCCAATCAAGAAAGCAAGAAGCTATTGGCGGCCGATCTGGATACGATCAAGTAGAAGGCACCGTCAAAGGGTCAGGTAAATTCGATCTGCCCGAAAACGTACCGGGCATACGGTGTCAATCCCGATTGCCCGTATCCTCATACTTGATTGTTTTCCAACGCCTTCTGTCAATCATCGCATAGTGTAATTGGATCGGGAACCGGAAGGCCACAAAAGTTTGGGAGAGTCAGGTCGGAGCCGCCATAAATCCGTATTTCCCCCTTGAGAAGCTTTCCTTTTCTTGTTATATTTGGATGAGATGGCCGGCATAGGCACACGGACTGTTTCCAGGAATCAAATAAGTGAACAGGAGAATTCTATTCATCAGTGGTTCTCTTGGCCTCGGGCCCCGTAAGGGAATCGTCCCCTATGGTCTTTACAAGGCTGAAGGATATATCTCCGCCCATCTGGCCAAACAGACAGGATTCAACGAGGATGACCTGGCGCTCCTTTGGGAAGCGCTTATCAACATGTTCGACCATGATCGCTCCGCCGCACGAGGCAAAATGGCCGCCCGCGTCCTTGTTGCTTTCAAGCATGACAGTATGCTCGGGAATGCCTCCGCCCATTCTCTCCTCGAAAGGTTGGGAGTGATAAGAGCCGATTCCGGCGATAAGCCCGCCAGGGCCTTTTCCGATTATAAGGTAACCCTTGATGAAAACAATCTGCCAAAAGGAGTGATTATAGAAAAGAAACTATGGCCATGAGTTTTTCTGAAGACGACTTCCTACCCATCTCGGCGCTTCAGCATTTTGCCTTCTGTCCACGGCAGTGTGCGCTGATTCATCTTGAAAACCTTTGGGACGAAAACAGACTCACTGCCGAAGGAAGGAGTATGCATGAAAAGGCGCACGAGTCGCAGACAGAATCACGACCCGGTATGCGCGTGGCCCATTCTCTTCGCCTGCATTCCTTCCGTCTGGGCCTTGTCGGCCAGGCCGATGTTGTGGAATTCCATAAAGTTCCGAACGAAAGTGCCTGCGGAATATGTCTGGAAAACATTGCCGGTAGATGGTTGCCATTCCTCGTCGAATACAAACATGGTAGCCCCAAGAAAAATCACTGCGATATTATTCAACTATGCGCTCAGGCACTCTGTCTAGAGGAGATGTTGGGAGTTACAATTGAAAAAGGAGCTTTGTTTTATGGCCGACCAAGGCGAAGGCATGAGGTCATATTTAATAATGAACTCCGCAGGGAGACGGAAGATCTCACAGTAAAATTGCATGAGTTTTTCGCCGTCGGGAGAACTCCTTCGGCCGGATATGAAAAAAAATGTGACAGCTGTTCGCTATTTGCCCATTGCATACCCAAGGTAACCGGAAAAAGAAAAAACATTCAAGCCTATTTGGCAGGAGCCAAAATTATCAATGAGGAAGATGATAAATGAAACACCTGCTTAACACCCTCTTTGTGACCACTCAGGGCGCCTATCTCTCCAAAGAAGGCGAAACAGTAGTCGTCAGTGTGGAAAGAGAAACGAAACTTCAGGTGCCAATTCACACATTGGGCGGGATAATCTGCTTCGGCAATGTCCTATGCAGTCCATTTTTGCTAGGTCTTTGCGGCAAAAATAATGTACACCTATCGTTCCTCACCGAGAATGGCCGCTTCCTCGCCCGTGTCCACGGCCCGGTTTCCGGAAATGTTCTGCTGAGAAGGACCCAATACAGAATGGCTGATAATGAAATGTCAAGTAAAGATATTGCCGGCAATATTGTCACGGGAAAGATAGCCAATTGTCGTAATGTTCTCCTCCGAGCAAGACGGGATAGAATTGCCACCCATGCCGGGGCGTGCAGTGAAGCGCTTGGCAATGCTGTTAGACGTTTGGCCAATTCCCTCGAAGATATTTCTGAGGCAAAAACACTTGGCGAAGTCCGCGGCATAGAGGGATCAGCGGCCAAAGCTTATTTTGATGTCTTTGATGATCTAATTATGGCTCAAAAGGATGATTTCTTTTTCCGAGGTCGCAATAAACGCCCACCGTTAGACAACACCAATGCTCTTCTATCTTTTCTTTATACCATTCTCGCCCATGATGTCGCCTCTGCTCTTGAAGCAGTCGGGCTCGATCCCGCCGTTGGATTTCTGCACCGCGATCGACCCGGCAGACCCGGTCTTGCTCTCGATCTTATGGAAGAACTACGCCCTTATCTCGCCGATAGATTGGCGCTCTCTCTAATAAATCGTCAGCAGATAAAAGGCAAAGGTTTCTCGAAAACGGAATCCGGAGCCGTAATAATGGACGATGAAACCCGCAAAGAAGTACTAATTGCCTGGCAGAAGCGAAAACAGGAAGAAATAATACATCCCTTTATTGAAGAGAAAATTCAGATTGGACTGCTCCCCTATGTTCAGGCATTGCTAATGGCTAGATTCCTGCGAGGTGATCTCGAAGAGTATCCAACATTTTTGTGGAAGTGAAACAGCTATGATGGTTTTAATTACCTATGATATAAATACTGAGACCCCGGAAAGCCGAAAACGTTTGCGCCATATTGCCAAAATTTGCGTAAATCATGGACAAAGGGTTCAAAATTCTGTTTTCGAATGCCTTGTTGATCCGGCACAGTGGGCTGTACTTAAAGATAAATTGACAAGAGTAATAAATAAGAAGGAGGATAGCCTTCGTTTTTATTTTCTTGGCCACAATTGGAAACGAAGGGTTGAACATGTGGGGGCTAAGCCGACTTATGATCCGGAAGGACCTTTAATAGCATGAAAATCGATTGCGCGGACATAAAGCATTATACTAATTATGAACAGGTTGGCGATTCGCCTATTCCGTTGCCCCATAATATAATAGTAAAATATCAAAAAACAAAAAATGCAGTTTTTTCATTTTATTGTGGCATTGGCGGAAACCATGCTGTAAATTAGTATTGCTTAAGCAGTTAATCTGCCTGCCGTCGCCCCCCATGCGGGGGCGTGGATTGAAACGAAAGGTCAATAACAGAAAGGCTTTGAGATGACGTCGCCCCCCATGCGGGGGCGTGGATTGAAACGGATATAAAGGTGAAGTCAAATGCAAACGGTTGGTCGCCCCCCATGCGGGGGCGTGGATTGAAACGCTTCCGTCCGCCAACATAATTTTAACCGGTCTTGGGTCGCCCCCCATGCGGGGGCGTGGATTGAAACTATCCCCAACCGCAATTGCGGGGGTTTGATTTATCAAACCCTATGTGTGGGGATTGGGTGAGGGTTTGATAAATCAAACCCCTACGTCCCTCAAAACAAGATTGTGGGTCGAAACTGTGCCTGTCCCGATCCTTGGTCGGGAGTTTCGACACAGCCTCTCAAGGCACGGGATGACAGGTCGGGGAGCTACGATGAACATAAATGATGCACTTTGCCATAACATACACTTTTTCAACAATCCCCATTCGGGGAAGCCGCAATATACATTCGGCACAGTGGCAGAATTGGTATCACCTGAACCTGATAGTCCTTTCTGCAAATTGGCGCACAAAGAATATGGCGCTCTTGCGTATGACAATGGCGGAACTGCACTTGCATATACTTGCACTCAGAATAAAATCCCTTTTGCGGCGATTGAAATTATTGGAGGACATATAAAGAATCAGCCGCTTTGCAGATCAATAAAAGAAGTCTTTGAAATCCGTGGTCTGGCTATGATTGAGTCATTCATACCGATTATTGGCCAAGAGGTATAAGCAATATTCGGTTGACTAATTGAGATTTCACCGTATTTTGTATTTTTGAAAATGATAATATGAATATGCGCCGCATTTATAAGAGTATTCTCAAGACATTCCTGATTATTTTGGTAATATTATATCCTGTTATTCCCGCAGATGGGAGTAGCAATATTGAAAAACTCCGTCCGGAAGGTTCGAAAAGGGTCTATCATTATTTTCTCAAGGACAAGAAATTCGGCGAACTTGAATCTGTTTCAAAAGGGAAATCCTCTCTGGATGGGATTGATGCCTTCCGCATAGACGAGAAGCTTGAAATTGACCTGACACCTTTTGGCAATCCATATAAGCTGAAAATTGAAAATGAGCATTATATAAATGCCCAATCATTTTATATCGGCGATGATATGGAGCTCGAAGTCAATGACCAGAAACAGGAACTATACTTAAAACACTCAGGGAATAGCATATCGGGATACTTTGAAAAGGACAATCAAAAGCAAGAAATCAACCAGGCATTGGGAACCTCCATTTTGAGCGTTGACAATTACATGCTTGACCAGATTGAAATATTCCTTGCCGGTAAAACCATGCGAATTGGCGATACATTGGTTGATTCATTCTTTATCCCGCAAATAATGATGATATCGCCTGCTAAGGCGGTAGTAGAGGCCTTTACAAAAGTAATTTATGGTTCCTCAGTTGATTCGGCGTTTGTCTGTCATTTTATTGAACCCTCGGACCAAATCGCCTATATCACCAAGTCTGGGAAACTATTGAAAATAACCCAGCCATCACAAAGTATCACCGCCGAGCTGGTTGAAAATATTCTGGACAAGTTTAAGCCCAAGACAAGCGCTCTCACTTTGGGAAGTTTCTTTAGAAGACTCCCCCTTTTTGCGATTTATATTCTCACCGGCATTATTTTGGTTTTTCCTTTCATAATGAAAAATTTCCGGAACATGAATGTCTATATCGCAGTATTTATTGGAGCAATTTCCTATAATTTGCTAAGCATAACTCATGTCCCGATTCAGGAATGGTACACAAATGCGATTATTATCCCCGGGCTAAGAACCGGCGGCACCATATTCTCTTATGCCATTGTCAGCTCGCTTATGGCGGGTTTATTTCAGGACATTGTAAAAGCATTACCAATAATTGCAATTTATTATTTTGGCAGAAATGTCAAGCTTGCGCCGATGCATATAGGTATTTTCTGCGCTCTTGGTTTTGGAATTTATGAAGCCGGCACGCTCACCGGCGCTCTATATCAATCCGGAGCCACTAAAATAATTTCATGGCCGGTATTTGAACGGATTCTTGCCATACTTTTCCATATAGTAAGCGGCGCTCTTATAGGTTTTAATATTAACAGGGGAATTTATCGGTTTGCCGCAACATTGGGGATTGTTATTCTTATTCATTCTTTCATGACATATCCGATTATTTTTGTCCAAAAGAGAATTATTGATATCGGTCTTTTTGAAATTTTGACAGCGCTTATCAATATACTATTACTGCTTGGGATTTATCTATATATCAAATCAGCCAGAAAGCATAGATAAATAATTTTCATCTTTTTATAACAATTAATTGGTTTGCCAGTCCATAAATTTAGATTTGACACAAGCATATACAGTTGTTATTTTTATCGGAAAAGTGCAGATTTGATTGGCCGGATATTGAATACTTTGGCAGGAATTGAATAAGCGGCATTGCGGTAAGTTATTTGAAAGGTTTTATTGAGGTGAATATGAAAGACAGAGCTAATATTGATACTATCGAATCCAAAATCACGATTTCCAAAAGAGGGCTAGCCCTTCCGGCGTCGCCCATTAGAAAATTAATTCCTCTTGCAGAGCAGGCCAAAGGGCGCGGGATAAAAATCTATCACCTGAATATCGGTCAACCCGATATTGAAACCCCTCCCGAATTCTGGCAGGCAATCAAGGGATATGCCAATAAGGTTTTGGCTTATGGCAATTCTCAGGGCATGGCAGATTATCTCTCAAAACTCTCGCAGTATTATAAAAAATGCGGTCTTGATATATCGCCGGATGAGATTATTGTTACCACCGGCGGCTCCGAGGCCATCATATTCGCCATGACCATAATTTGCGAACCTGACGAGGAAATTATCGTTTTTGAGCCCTTTTATACCAACTATAATGGATTTGCGATTCAGGCCGGCATAAAGCTTGTGCCTATTACCACAAAGGCCGAAGATGGCTTTCATCTTCCGCCACGGGCGATCATCGAGAAGGTTATTACTTCAAAAACAAGAGGAATATTATTCTGCAATCCCAATAACCCGACCGGAACGGTTTATGGCAGAGAAGAATTGAATATGCTCAAGGAATTGGTCCGGGATAATAATCTTTTCTTACTCGCCGATGAGGTTTATCGGGAATTTATTTATGAAGGTAAACATATCAGCGCCATGTCCATGACGGAAATTTCCGATCGTATTATCATGCTTGATTCAATTAGCAAACGTTTTTCCGCTTGCGGGGCGCGCGTTGGCAACTTGGTAACCAAAAACCGGGATATTTATAATGCGGCCTTACATCTTGGCCAAGCGCGACTTTGCAGTCCGACTCTGGAACAGGTCGGAGCGGCGGCGGCCTATGACCTCGGAGATGATTATTTCAAGAAGATGGTAGGTGAATATAGAAATAGGCGGGATGTGGTATATGATGGTTTGATGAAAATTCCCGGCACGATATGTATCAATCCGGGCGGCGCCTTTTACATCATGGCAAAATTGCCAATTGATAATGCCGAAAATTTCGCTTCGTTTATGCTGACCGAGTTCAGTTATAATGGTAAAAGTGTTATGGTTGCCCCCGGGCCAGGTTTTTATGCCTCTCAGGGAAAAGGACAAAGCGAATGCCGAATTGCATACGTATTAAAAACAGACGACCTTAAGGATGCCATGGATATTCTTAAGCGAGGGGTGGAAGCTTATAATTTAAAAGGTAAATAATCATTTGACACTCAAGCATGGAACATATATTCCAGAAGATTCAGCATGAAAAATCTTGAATTTTACGCAGGTATTGATATTGGCGGCTCTAATATAAAGTATGGATTATTTGATTCGACCGGCCGAATAATTTTCCGCGACCAAAAACCGGCCATGGTTGAAAAAGGAGCCATGCCTCTTTTGCATTTGACAACCAATATTGCCGAAAATCTTCTACTTCGGGCCTCCGAGGAAGATATTCAGGTCAATTGGATTGGAGTTGGTTCACCGGGAACTATCGATAATTTGACCGGCATAGTAAGAGGGACTTGCCCCAATATTCCCGATTGGGTCGGCATTGAAATAGCAAATCATCTCAAAAATCATTTAAACCTTCCAATATTTGTGGATAATGATGCCAACGCTATGGCTCTCGCCGAATTGAGGTTCGGAGCCGCCCAGCGGTTCAGTAATGTTATATGTTTGACAGTCGGGACCGGTATCGGAGGCGGAATTATCATTAATAAAAATCTCTGGCGCGGGAGTAATTTTTCTGCCGGTGAGATTGGACATATCGTTATCAAATATGACGGTAAGCCATGCAAATGCGGAAATCAGGGTTGCCTTGAGGCTTATTGCTCATCGCAGGTTATGATGGACAGAACAAGAGATAAGCTTAAAAATGGGATGTCGGAAATATTTAATGATGTATTATCCGGAGATTTGCAAAATCTTAATATTAAAAAGTTGTTTTCGGCCGCCAAGAAGGGTGATGAAATAGCCTTGCAGGTCATTGAGGAAACCGCCGTTATTCTTGGAGCGGGAATTTCGGGTATTGTAAATTTAATTAATCCTGATGCGATTATCTTTGGCGGCGGTATAATAGATGGAGGAGCTGGATTTATCGAAGCGGCCGGCGCTGAAATCCGAAGAAGAGCTTTTCCGACAGCAACGGAGAATTTACGAATACTAAAGGCGGAACTCGGAAATGACGCCGGATTTATTGGAGCCGGTTTGCTTGGGGAATATAAATCTAAAAAAAATTGAAAGGATCTTAAATGAGTTCCGTTGACCCAAAGATGCCATTGGGCGTCAGAATCTTGGCTTGGTATGGGATTATTTTCGGCTTTTCATACATATTGGTTTCGGTGGTAAGCATCGTGCTTTCAATAATGGATAGGACATACAAAGATATCGGCCAGAATTTTATCATAGGATTATACGGGATTCCCATAATCGCCGCCGGCTTTGGTTTTAAGGGCGGCCAGAAATGGGGATGGTTTGGATATTCAATATTTCTAATCATTGTGGTCCTATGGTCGGTGCTTGCCTATCGTGATTTTTATGGAATTTTGGTCGGCCTTTTGTCTCTTATTGTCCTGGCCGGTATCATGACTCCCGCCGTGAGACGTCATTTTTTTGTCGTCTAAAAAAAAGTTGACATCTGCCGAAAAAAGGGTAGATTGCCGAAGTTTAAAGTTAGAAATCGGCGCCCTAGCTCAGTTGGTAGAGCAACGGACTGAAAATCCGTGTGTCCACGGTTCAATTCCGCGGGGCGCCATTTTTTTTATTGTGATTTCCGGCGATATTGATAAATTAAACAGACAAAATCTGCCACGGTAGCTCAGCTGGTAGAGCAGCTGATTCGTAATCAGCAGGTCAGCGGTTCGATCCCGCTCCGTGGCTTTATTTAATAGTATATTATTGAACAAATAGGGGAATCTTCAAATATGATAAAATTCATACAAGCCGAATCAGATGATGAACTGGATTCCGCCCGCCTGCTTTTTAGGGAGTATGAGGAATCGCTCAATTCCAAAATCTGCTTTCAGGATTTCGAAAAAGAACTGGCGAGTCTGCCGGGGGAATATGCTCCCCCCGATGGGAGACTAATACTTGCCGTCTATCGAGGCGAGGCCGTCGGGTGCGTGGCGATTAAAAAAGTGGATGATGGAATTTGCAAAATGAAACGATTGTATGTTCAGCCGGATTTTCGTCAGGAGCATGTCGGGCGTGGATTAGCGGATGCCGCCATTGATGAGGCAATCAAAATTGGCTATAAGAAAATGATCTTGCACACTCTCCCCTCGATGAAAGCGGCGATATCGCTATATAAATCGCTCGATTTTAAAACTGTGGCGAGTTCGGACTCCGGCGAAGCGATTTATATGGAGCTGGAGCTGGATAAAAAATAAAAAATCCCCCGAAAACGCGGGGGATTTAGCAAATTGCTGATATATTTAATACTTTACGGCCACTGAGCGCATGTCGGCGTTGGGCCACCTTTATAGAGAAAATTAATCAAATAGGTAATATCCGAAATATTATTTAAGCCATTGCCGTCGACATCAAAAGGGGCCATCGGATTGGGGCATACCCCGCCCTTATAAAGGCAATTAATCATTTGTGTAATATCAAGAATATTCACCGTACCTGAGAAATTAATATCGCCGCAGAGGCCGCGAACGGCGATTTGAGTTTGGCATCTATTTTGATCAAGGCAAGGGTACGTAAAACATGGATCGGTTACCAATATATCAAGGGGAAATACTTGCCCACTATCAGAAGTTGTAAAGGTACAGCTCCAAAGACCTGAAATTGAGTCAATAGCTCCCGGCCCTGAAAGTAATCGATATTTTATCGGGTCACCTGCCGGATCATGACCCTGAAATTGAAATGTTGCGGGTTCGCCCATGCCAGCCGTGATCTGCACTGGACAATTGTCCATAATTGGCGGATCACAAGGTGGAACCTTAACGGGCCAGCATTTTTTTGAAAAAGTCGGCATTGGATCATCAAAAAGCCAATCATACATGTTATCTATCGCATCACCCTGCTCAATGCAGAATGTCCCCAATTCATAGCAGAAACCAGTAATATATAATTGAAAGCTAAATACCTTTATCTCTCCCAGATTATTTGGGTATCCAACATTATTGGCGACTCCAGTGAAATTGAATAGGTCGGGCAGATTTCCATTCCAGCTTTCGGCATAGGTCGTCTGATACATATCAAAAAATGATCTTAACTGCGTCGTAGGGAAAAGTGATGTATCGCCCCACACTACATCACCAACTGTGCCAGTTTTTGTAAAATTGAAAGGACTTGACCATGTGAGCCTATTATTGGTACCTCCGGTATGATTGCAGTAAATATCAATATTAAAAGAAATTCCGGGCATTATTGTAAGCTGACTTCCATCCATCCATAACCCCGGGCCGCTCACGTCGGAGCGGAAAGTTAAATTGCCATACTGCCCAAATGCTGAGCTACAAATAAAAATAAGCCCAGAAAATATTATTACGACAACTTTGGAAGACATATCACCCTCCTCAAATAAAGCCTATTTAGATTATCTTTAAATGCTTAACTAAAAATTACCCAAATTAGAAAGTTGTCAAGCTTTAATTACAGGGCATTTCATTCTGCCGGAGGTCGGACTTGAACCGACACGCACCTCACAGCACGAGGGATTTTAAGTCCCTTGCGTCTACCAGTTCCGCCACTCCGGCATGGGATCGAAATTACCGGTTCGAAATTAATAGAAATTGGAATCTTTGTCAAGTTCCGGCACGAGCGCTTTTTGAAGATAAATCAGAAATTCAATCTGATGGCGGCGGAAGGCATTGTCTTACCAACATGAAAGGGATCCGGCTTCAGTGTTAGTTCCGGTGATATATCCCAAGAATAATCGCTTTTATTTATAATATGGGCAAAATCCTTATCTCGATCATAGTCCTTGGTCAGACTGGCGCCCATTATTAAACCTGCAACGCTTGAGATACCGACAATCCCCATGGCGGTTTGGGAATTATCCACCTCGATGAGAAGGTCGATGCCAAATCCCGCTACGATGCCCACAAAACCGGATAGGCTTATCAGCCTAACCCGGCCACGACTCATTTCCACATTTTTGGCGGCGATGGCCGTGCTCACAACCAATAGATCGCTTCCCAAAAGCACAGAGCGGAGAACATCATTTCCATCCAAATCAGTCATACTGGCAAATATCAATCCGAACCATGCTCCCCATTTGTTTGCCGAACCGGTTAAAGCGCCGCGCCCCTCGGAGAAATATTCTTTCGAAGTTAATATTGATGCCGTTGTAATTCCAATCAAACCTCCGGCCAACCCAGCCCCAATAATTTCATTACCCTTCAAATCGGACATGGCTGACCATCCTATCCCCTGCCAGGTTCCAAGATGCCCGCCTAAGGTTATAATTGAGGCTCTCCCCTTTCCA
>JAGVEJ010000112.1 GCA_020058225.1 Candidatus Zixiibacteriota bacterium
GGCAACATTCATCAATAGCAATCATAATATGTTCAAATCCTAATGTCAAGTGATTTATGACGCAGGACACTAGAACCCTCTGCCGTTAACAATGGCAATGAAAATCAGATCCCTTCTGCCTATAAATTGGACCAGAATTACCCCAATCCTTTTAATCCAACAACCATAATATGTTATCAGGTGCAAAGAACCGGGCATGTTAAATTATCAGTCTATAACACACTGGGCCAGAGAGTTAATACTCTGGTCGATGAAAATCGGAGTGTTGGGGAATATTCGGTCCAGTGGGATGGAAAAAACGAATCGGGTAGCAGTGTGGCAAGCGGCGTATATTTCTATCAGCTTGAAGTTGGAGATTTTGTATCAAGCAAGAAGATGGTGATTCTGAAGTGAAGCAATCCATATAATAGTTTATATGAACAATAGCGAAATGATATTCAATTAATAAGGAAGTATCTATGAAATCCCTGATAAAAAGCGCCGGCTCATTGACGAAATGGCTGGCGATTGGATTCTTGGCTGTCATAATAACTATATCACTTTCTTGCTCGAAGGATAAGCCGACTGAATCAAATTATCCGATAACTGAGACAATTACAGATATTGATGGTAATGTCTATAAGACAGTAAAAATTGGCGACCAATTGTGGATGGCGGAAAATTTGAAAGTGACTCACTACCGCAATGGTGATGCGATACCCAATGTGACTGTTAATGCCCCATGGCAAGGTCTTACAACCGGGGCCTATTGTGAATACAATAACGATGGAAATAACGTCGCCACTTATGGCAGGTTATATAACTGGTTTGCTGTAACCGACATCCGGAAGATAGTGCCTGCAGGCTGGCATGCTCCAACCAATGCTGAGTGGCAAACCTTGATTAATTATCTTGGCGGCGACTCTATTGCCGGCGGAAAAATGAAAGAAGTGGGAACTGCCTATTGGCAGAGCCCCAATACCGGCGCTACTGACGAAAGCGGCTTTTCCGGGATGCCTGGCGGCTACCGTATCTACTCTGGCTCATACTCCAGTATGGGTTACAACGCCCACTTTTGGTCTTCTATGGAGAACTATAGTGGCCGCGCATTTTACCGCATCCTGTATTACAGTAATTCAAAAGTCTACCACAACTACAACTATAAACAGGATGGTTACTCGGTTCGCTGTGTTAAGGACTAAAATGACTGCCAAACGGTATAATAGTGTCGGGATGAATTAATCGCGTAATATAAATATCAAGTAGTAGTATCATGTGCCTTGAATTAGATCACTTATATATTTGCGTTAAGAAGAAGGCCCCTGAGATAAAAATACTGCAAAATGCAGGCCTTGAATTGGCGCCTGATACGACTTCCCATACTGGTCAGGGCACGGCGGCCATATTTTTCAACTTTGAAAACTTCTATCTTGAATTAATATGGGTTGAAAACCCTGATGAACTTAATAAGTTTGACAAAAAACTGACGGAGAAATTTGCTATGGCTTCAAATGGAGGCTCTCCATTCGGGATCGGGCTGCATCGCCATGACCCCTCAGATCGTCCCCTTCCCTTTAAAACTAATTCCTATTATGCCGAATGGATGAAACCGGGAAGCTCGATAGATAATGCGGAAATTGAACATATCAATCAGCCTGAAATATTTGTTGTGGCGCCATATATGAATTGGAGCCAAGCAATCAAAGACTACCCAAAACTTCTCGAGACAACAAAGCATCAAGCGGGAATGCGCCAGCTCACCAGACTTATTATTTCCGGTCCAGAAATACCTGGTGAATCGGAGGCAATGAGGGTATTGGATGAACAGAGAATCGTTGAATTTAAATCCGCCAAAGAGCATCTTGCCGAATTAGTATTTGATAATGCCGGTGAAGGCAAATCTATTGATTGCCGACCAGTACTGCCGTTATTGATATATTATTGAGGGTCCATATTGGCATTTACATTCATCAAGCAAAGTATTGAGGTATGAAATGAATTATCCACCCGTGTTATCAGGAAATCAGGTTATCCTACGTGCGCCAACAATAGACGATATTGATAATATTTGCGCACAGTGCAAGGATAAAGCCATACTAAATGGCACTGGTATTCCCTTTAATCCTTATCGTCTCGAGCATGCCAGGGATTTCGTAAAAAGCACTCGAAAGGATCATAAGAAAGGAATTGCCCAGCATTGGGCGATCGTAGACTGTGAAGCAAATCGGTTAGCCGGAATGATCAGCATAGTTTTCTCCAAGCGTGAGAATCGGAGCGCCGAGATAGGCTACTGGCTGGGCAGATCACATTGGAGTAAAGGAATGATGAAGGAGGCTCTGCAGTTATGCTTGAAAGCGGCATTCAAAGCCTATAAGCTCAACAGGGTGTTTGCGCATGTGTTTCCTAGCAACGAGCGCTCGATCAAGCTTTTGACGAGATCAGGATTTTCACTCGAGGGAACGCTTCGGAGGACGCGCAAATGCCGCGGACGGTGGAAAGATGAGCTGCTGTTTTCAATACTCTCAGAGGAGTGGCGGGGGGGAGGCACGACCCAAATAAGAAGCTTCGGGAATTAAACCGATAGGAGACTGGTTCCATAATATTCGGAGTCGCTACGCAAATAGACAAAACTATCGGGAAATAAATATAGAAACTATTAACCGAGATTTCCCATATAAGTGCTTAGAAACCACGATTCGCGTCTTTTAATATTTTGAATTTACTAATATTTCCTTGAATGGTAAAGAATTTTGTCGTTTCCCTGAGTGATCAGCTCTATGAGTAAAAAAAGGCGGCGTTTTACCTTCGGCAATTGGGAAATCCGGGTTATGATGATATTCCCCCTATTCCAAATCTCTATTAACATATTTCAGCCAACTGAGCCATTGTTCTCCCTCAGATAAGGAGAATCTTGGAACTACCGGTCTATGAATCATGAATCTTCCAAGATTCTCTGAAGAGAAACGTGGGCAGCGTTATTCTTTATATGACCACTACCACCGTGCAACCCTTCTCTTTTCCTTGCCGGCATGTTTGCCACTCGCCAATGGCAAAGAACCGTAACCTTTATATAGTAGTGAATATTTCTTCCTTTTTATGATAGACAAACAAATTATATCGGAACATATAGGGACATTGAAGATTGTGGAAAGGAAACTGCGGCAGATAGAGCGAAAGCTCAAGGAGACCGACGAAAAGCTGGACCATATTATTTTCCGGCTGATGGAAGAGGACCCGAGGATTTATCATCAAAACGGGAATCATAGCAATGGTAATGGCAATGGCTCCTGTCATTTCAGAGATATTTGAAAAGGTCTCGGTCCCGCTGCTCTTGTTTCGCGTCTTTGATTTCCTTGAATTTTTCAGGAAGCCCGGCCAATAGTAGAGATCCCTTCGCAAGCCTGCTTGAGAAAACCCAGCCTTCCCGATATCCATGCTTACTATTAAAACGGGAGACATGGTCAATGAGTCCCATTGCGCGCATTTTAGACCGGACGATTTCCAATACCCTTGGGCTCAAATTATGCTTTTCTGCTACCCATTCCAGAGACTTCAAAAATTGATCATCGGCATATTTGAGCTCGATAAAAATTGCCAGAAAGAGCTTTTGATGGTTCTTATTATTAGGGAAGAGCAGCCCGGCGAATTGATCCAGTGATTCCAAGCGGTTTATCTTATTGAAGTTGAATTCGATCTTTGTGCTCATTTTAGTTTTGACCCCAGCCTTTTTGATTGAAATAGGGCATTCCAGAGGGAGTCCCATGATTTCTGCTGTGTTAAAATAAAATTGAGGATTGCCGGTCAATTCAGGAATATTGCCCGGCGCCAAAAACCATGCGAAAGCGGGGGAATCCGGTTCATTAAAGCCACTTGGAGGGAAAACAGGCGAAATCCAAACGGTCTTTCTCGCTGATTTATCTGCACCCTACCGAATTTCGTAGGAGGGCAAATCACTTTACTATGTTATGGTCAGCTGAATCAGGTTTCACAGTATCGTTTTCTCGTCGGGAAGCATCAAAAAAGCATAGATTTTGAGCCTTTTTGCGCAATACTACCCGCTCTTTGACTATTTCCAAAGCCATCGGTCTAAGCCCGATTCCGAAATTACTCTCTACTAAATAGATTGTTTCATAGGCTCCGACATAGACGTCATTGAACAATCGATGGAATCGCCATCTGATGCCCTGCCTTGTCATGCCGAAACTGCGTTCGATTTTATCACCGTAGTTCTGGCGTAGGACCATATATCTGTACCCTGATTCTTTCATCTCAATAGAGAGCTGCTTCTCATCCAGCAGTTTTTTTAATCTTTCCAAAAATAGCTTGTCTTTTTCAGAGAGGATCATGCCTTGCTCACCAGTATATCATTGCCCATTTGATAGAGATTGATATCGCGGTCATGTTCCATGATGATGAGGGTGGCGAATCGATAAACTTTATCTCTTCGCTCCTCTGGGTTTAGAGGAGCTATCGAGTTAAACATCATTTCCGAGTCCAAAAGATTAATAATATGTCGGCGGTAATCTTCAAATGATAATGCATTGCCTATTTCGAATTGGTCCTCAGGGATCTTGCAGATTCCTGAAAGCTGGTTAAGGTCGTCTTCCAATCCCGGCAGGTTATTCAGGTCGATTTCTTCCATCAAAGGGAATGAATCAGAGCGCGATATGCGAAGCATTTCTCGCAATTCAGCATTCTGTTGCCGCTCTTTTTCTCGGGATAATCGCATGCTTTCTCGGAAATATTCCGGATCAAAGACCTTTTCATCAAAAAGAAACTGGGACGGATTGATCCTGCCGCAGGACGAGCAGGCATAATGAAACACCTTTTTTAAAAGACTATTCCCGCAATATTGACACTTCTGAAATTCTATGGTCGGGTCAAAGGCCAGCCCGCAAACACATCCGGCCTGCGAGGGACCTGTCAGATTGAAGCGCTCACCACATGACGGACAATGGTACCTGCTCAACAAGGCGGCGAAATAAAACCTCTTCACGTTTTCTTTGAGACAACAAATTGCTTCTTCAACCTTGTTGATCCCGGAAAGTAAGGGGTGAGAATCCTGCCATTGATATTTCATACTTACAAGGAGGTCCCGGTGCTTTATAAAGTTTTCGCTGACAAGGGGAGATAAAAAAGGAAATATTTATATATAGGCGCTTCCATTTCAATAGCATGAAACAGAAATTGAGTCGAGACCAAATTTGCCCCTATTGTAAATCTCGGAATACTGCATGGAAGGGATATCGCATTAGAATGAATGATAAGGTTCGCCTTCGAAGATGCCGGGTATGCAAACGCAAATATACTACCGGACAGGTTGTGCATCTAAAGAAGCGGCGAGGAAAAGCAAGAAAATGATAAAAAGACATCACTTCAATGAACGGAGCTTTGTCTTCGATTCAAAGCAGACCTGGACCGACTGGTTAAGGGCCAGGGAAGATCCAGATTATGAGATAGATGATATATTCTAAAATTCCCGATATTTATACATATAATTTGTATTATCAAGGAGCAGATTTAAGCTATGTCTTTCGACCATTCCATGCTTCGGATTAGAATCTCGCCAAGTGGCGCCGGCCTCACTCTCCCCAAACTTTGGTAGTCTTCAGCTTCCCAATCCGGTTACACTATGCGCGAGTCGGTGAAGATCTATGGAAAGCAATAGATTAGGACCGATATGTTCTCGCCGATGGCTATCATCACCTTCTGGCACCTGATAGTTCGTTCGCATAGCCGCTCTTTTGCAGCTTCTGAGAACGGGTGGACCTTGTTAACCAAATCGTGTTGACAGAACGCCTTATTCTCTGTATGTTCATATTGTTTCGTAGAGAGGAGTATGCCGGTGTCCTTCATGGGAACCATATATCGCCCAGCCCGCAGGCTTTCAGATGCCTTGACTGCCTGTAACAAAAAGGCTTTTGCCAAGAAATCACCGGGGTTTTATGCCGTGATATCACGGGCTAATAGTTTTATGAAGAAACCATGTAATCATTGTTCGGGCATGACAATGGAGCCTATCCTTTGACATTATTCTTTCAGATTTTTTTCGCCAACGTCGTACTGCTTTTCCTGTTGATCAGCGTACATGAACTGGGCCACTGGTTCTTCGGGCGACTTGCGGGTATTCCAAACAACCAGATGAAGATCCGCCTATTGACTTTCCCTCAGCAGGTGCAAATTCGCGACACTGATGGTTGGGTTTCAGTTTCTACTTTTGATCGCTACTTCACTCGTCTTCGAGAGCTGGTTCCATCCCGCAGCGGTCAGTTCGCATACGTAGTCGGCGGGTTCGTTTTCGAGACGGTCTTTCTCATTACCGTGACGTTTGTTGTCGGTTACCAGGGCTACTGGCTCTACGCGATTGTCGCTCCGGGCTTATCGTTGATGATGTATCTCATCTACCTGTTCGCAATGGACTTTCCCCAATCAAGGGCGTTGCAAAAGCCATGGGGTGACTCGACAATTCTCTATTCACTGGCGCCGCGTTGCGCGATCATTGTGGCGGCCTGTATGGTTGTTGTCCGCATAACCCTAGTACTCTTGGCAGCGTTTAGGTGGCTCTGGTGATATTTAACAATTTCAACCAAGGCTGGCATGATTGGTCACGCGATGGTTCCATGATCGTACTTGAGGGAGCAGATCTCGAAAACAAAACTTCGACATTTACTAGGTGTCTGCAGACGGCAAGGAGATGACGCGCCTCACGACTGATTCTCTTTACGAACAGGCGCCTGTGTTTGTAGGAGCTGTATGTCTTCAGACAATTCGGACACGAGCCTCTAAAAGTTAAGACACACTTTGTCTGATAGCAACCGCTTTTCGATAGATTTGAGGAATGGAATGATTGGGCATGTCCTTTAACCACGAAATAAGTTCCGATCAAGGTCCCCTGCTTTATCGCGACCTGGCGGACTGGTATCCCCTGCTGACACCGGTGGGCGACTACGCCGAGGAGGCTGCCTTCTACCGGCACCTGTTCGAGACCCACTGCCGACGATCGCCTCGGACCCTGCTCGATCTCGGCAGCGGCGGCGGTCACAACGCCGCCTACCTGAAGGCGACGCTGGCTTGCACGCTCGTCGACCTCGCGCCAGCCATGCTTTCGCTGAGCAGCCGCCTCAACCCGGATTGCGAGCACGTCCAAGGAGACATGCGGTCAATCCGGCTCGGGCGAGTCTTCGACTGCGTCCTTTTGCACGACGCGGTCAGCTACATGGCGTCACGCACCGATCTCGCCAGAGCCATCGCCACGGCTTTCGAGCATACCGCCCCGGGCGGGGTGGCGATGTTCCAGCCGGACTTCGTCTCTGAGACCTTCGCGCCGGGCACCGAGACCGGTGGCAGCGATGGGAATGGGCGCGCCCTGCGCTACCTCGAATGGCGGTGGGTTCCCGACTCAAGGACCGACATGTACGTGACCGATATGGCTTACCTCTTGAGAGATGTGAACGGAGCCGTCGAGGTCATCCACGACCGTCACTTGATGGGTCTGTTCCCGAGAGCCGTGTGGCTGGAGCTGATCTCGACCGCCGGCTTCGACTCCCTCGTGGTCCCCTTCGAGCACAGCTCATACAGCGATACCGGACACGAGGTGTTCCTAGGGAGGCGGCCTGTCGCCGACGGAAGGGCATGACATGAACGGACCTCCGCCGCGCTTCTGGCCGATCTATTTCGAGCTATACGAGTCTCTCCCCCGGCAGGGGCCGGTCAACCGCGCCTGCGCTGCAGAGGCCCTTGCTTTCTGTCGCGATCTGCCGCCCGCGCCGGTGGTGCTCGATCTGGGCTGCGGCGTCGGCGGGCAGACAATTCATCTCGCCGTGATGCTCAAGTTCAGTAATTGAGCTATCGACCACACCCAGTCGAGGAGAATTCAGAACCACAAATTGGTCTGGATGAAACGTTGTTCTGATGTTATTGTTCTGGGCAAATTTATGGCATTTGCTGAACAAAGCTCGAATCTGCGTTGCTCCAGGAAGCTCATCGATCGCGTATCCCAAATGCGGATGCGTTCGCAGGGGAAGAATTCCACTGCTGATGCGAAAAGCACCTATCCTATGGTTGTTGCAATAGGCCAGAGCATCATTTAATGACAAAGCATTATGTATACATAGCTCTGATATTTTGTTTAAAGCATTTTGGCGACTCATATTCCTAAGTGACATCGCTGTCGTTGTCCGGAATTTTATCGGCTTATGGCGAAAAATGCAACAGAGGCCTAATCGGAGCATTTTATTCCCTAATTTATTCTTTGATTAATTCGCAAGACCGGTTTCTGCCTTTTTCGCGATGGCTGCTGCCAGGCCTTTAAAGACTAGCTTATGAATCGGATATAAACCCTACCAGTAGCATAGTCCCAACAACCCTCTTGGATAGAAACGGGCTATTTGCGTTAAAAGACTCTTCTGTTGATCAAGAAATTTTACCTCGAACTCAAGCCAGGCTTTCCCAGGTACTTTCATCTCGGCGCGAAGCAATAGTCTCTTGCCCGGTTCAAGTTCTTCGACACGCCAGAAATCAAGTGAATCGCCACCCGCCAAGGTAAGGGTATCACGGCGTCCACGACGCAAACCTACCCCACCAAAGATCTCATCAATAAATCCACGAATCTTCCAAAGCCAGTTTGCATAATACCAATCTTTTCTACCCCCTATCCCCGTAAAGACGTCAAAAACAACCTTCGATGGTGCATTGACAGTCAATTGTTGACGGTCAATTAAAATGTGTGAGGGCTCGATTTGCCTAATAACTGATTCCGTTTGATGTCCCTCAATCATGTTATCTCTTGGCAGAACTGTCGATAGCGCCTTTTGCACGGTGGTTAAAAACGGCATAGGATCGATGTCGAATAGCTTCCTCGCATCATCATTTTCGCACACCGTTTCATGTCGAAGGCCCTCGATAAGCGCACGTGCTGGCCTGATTGGAATCGGAGTTACCAAACCCACCCAGTATGATGAAAGCGGGGGCGTTGATAAGTATTGGTATTAGTGTATGAAGAGTGTGATAGATAGTCGTGCCAAGCGCACCGGAAGAACTGTCTATATCCTGCGTGGCAGGCCAGAGTCTTTCCATCAGACATACAACTCCCTCGGCAGCCACGACAGGTTCCGTTTTTTCAACTTTTTTGATTTCGGAGACTGCCTCCTGCAATCGTTTGCAAGCGATGGCGGTTCCATGCCAGACATAGGCTTGGCGGCGGAAACGCGCCTTGAATTTCCATTTGTGGCCTTTAGTCATAGGTTACCGTCCGATTTATAGAATAATTGGCGCTTCACAATGGATATTTTTAAGAAGGGTGCTCTTTCAACTCAAGCAACCTATTAATGAGCTCAAAAGGCAGCGCCCCGGAGATTTCTCTTGTTTTGCCATACCTGCCATGGGAAATAACCCGGGCATTTATGAGTCCGTAAAGGTCAAGGAAGCTGATCATGTCTGATAATCGCCGTTGCGTCAAGGGACGAACGCCATCCGACTCACAGAGGCTTGCGTAGGATTGATAAACCTGCCCGGTACTTAGTTTCTTTTTAGGATTGGAACCTAATGCCTTATAGCAGGAGATTAATGTCAATCTTTGCTGGCTGGCCAGGGTCTTGATGAGTTCTTCGGTCTTGTCAATTTCCAAGGTCATGGATGCCTTGTCCACTTCTATTTCTGTAAGCCGCCCTGAGGTTTCTTCGGCAACTTTTACGGCTTTGACCAGAAGTTCGACTGCCCGCCGGGCATCCCCTGTCTCATGGGAGGCATAAGCCGCTATCTTGTTGAGGGCGCCCTGATCCACTTTATCCGTATCCAAGGCTTTCTCCACCCTTAACTTTAGAATTTCCAAAAGATCGGCGGCATCATACGGCTCAAAGATTAAATCCGATTTCTTTAGGAAACTCAAGATTCTTGGATCCATTGTTTTTTCCCAGTCCAGACGATTAGTAAGCATTATAAGAACAATCCGGCAATTAACCTTCCGGGGCAGGGTTTTCCCCAGAAAGGTTAGGAATTCGTCGGCATTGGGCTTGATATTGTCGGCCTCATCGATAAGCAGGCAGAAGAAACCTTTGAAATCCAGCAAACAATTGACGATCCGATCCTGCATCAGACTGACCGGTATGCCCTTCCGATACCGCCGTAACGAATCATCCATCGATCTGGCCAATTCATTCAAGGCGCTGAAGTAGGTTTTAGGTGAAGAGAGATCAATATAAGCATAACGTAGGAGTTTCCCTCTCTTTGCACTGACCTTCTGAAAGATAGATAGAAAATGCAATAATGTCGCGGTTTTGCCACTTCCTGTGGGCCCAAAGATCATTAGGGAAGGGGGATGACAGCCATCGAGAATGGGTGTCAGATGCTGGGCCAATCGGGTCAGTTGTTTCTCCCTGATATTGCGATTGAAGATTTCTCTTAAGACTGAGGTTCGTTCTTCCTCCGGGAGCTTTTCGTCATCCAGATAGTCAGGATTCAGGATGATTCTATTATTTCTTTTGGTGTTGTGCAGCCGTTCGATTAAAGATTCCGTTCTTTCGAGGATTTCCGCCAGTCTGACCATGCCTCCATGAGACAATTGCCCGGATAGGATACATAAGAAAAGGCGGGATATATAAATCTTTGTCTTAACCGGCCAGTGAACTGGAATCAAGTGTGGGTAAATTTCTTATGGAAAACCGATGATTAAGAAAAGAGAGATGTCAGATATTATATATATATAGTTTCTATATAGAAAATAAATAATAATAATAGACCACTTTTTTTATTTCCAGAGTTCCATCGGAAACTTTCCCACACATAGCAATGAATGCGAAGCCAACAAAGTGCAGGAATTTATGAAACCCAAAAATCCACAGATAGAGCTGTATATATAGGGATTGAAATTTATTTATATACGGCCTAAGGAAATGATTTAGTTGACTTCTGGGAAATTGATATTGTATTCTCTCTTATAATTGGCTGGCAGAAATTATTATTTAGGAGGAAGCGATGATGAAAATCATCTCTATTATGCTATCCGTAATTTTTTCCTTTTTCGTTTGCAGTAGCTCCATTAGGTCCCAAGAATGGGGCAAGGTAACCGACGAAGAGTGGAAACAGGGCGCGCCGGCCGATTACCCGGAAGCGAATGTTATTATACTTTTTGATAAGGGGAAACTTGAAGTTACGCGCGATGCCTCGCACATAGCAATCAGATTCCATCGCCATGTAAGGATGAAGATATTGAATAAGGCCGGAGTTTCAGAAGCGGGGGACATCAGTTTTGCATACTGGAAGGATGATAATATAAAGGATGTCGATGCTCAGACTATTTGTCAGGGCAAAAAATCAATGAAAGTTGATCGAAGGGGTATTTTTACGAAAAGCGCAGAAAATCTTATGCTAAAATCAATAGCTTTTCCGGCAGTCGATAGCGGATGTATTTTGGAGTATCGATATACAAATGTAAATGAGCGCTTATTTTACCTTGACCCATGGTACTTTCAGAGCAACTATTATACTTTAGCTTCCGAATTTACACTGATGCTGGATAAACCGTTCGTTTACCAGCCGACGCTATTTCAGGTATCGTCCCAAGATGCAAAACCGACAATTGAAGATTATCATCTTGATGGAAAAATTTCCTACACATGGAAATTGAATAATCTACCGCCCGTAAAGGACGAACCATACATGAGCTGTACCAAGAGCTATATGGCTACAATCTACAACCAACTTGTTGCCTATAATTCGCCTGATTATTTGGAAAATTTTGCAAAGAGCTGGGGGGAGATGGGCAAATCATATGATGAGCGGCTGAAGGAATTTTCAAATGCGGATGATCAGATTAAGAAAGTGACCGACAGCCTTGTATCGGCTATAACTGAAGCAAATGAAAAAATTAGAATTATCTACAATTTCGTTGAAAAGGAGATAGAGCTTGATAATACCTTGGGACTGCAAAGGGAATGGAAATTAAAGGATATAATTGCGAATAAACGAAGTGATGAATATGACAAAAATATCCTCCTAACTGAAATGATCAAGGCGGCGGGTATTCCTGCTTGGCCTGTAAGGATTTGTACCCGCAGTAATGGGGTTTTTGTGCCGATGTTCCGTTCCTCAAGGCAATTTGATCATATTATTTGCGCCGCCCAGCTCGATAAATCAATGATGTTTCTTGATGCTTCCGTCAAATATTGTCCATATGGTTCACTCCCCCCCAATTCGCGCGCTATTGAAGGCTTGCTGATTGACGGCGACAGCTCGCGCGTCATTGATATCGCTCTGGTCAATCCTAAGAGTCGTCGCACCGATATGACCTATATTTATGTCAGATCTGATGGTTCTGCGAGTTGCCAAACCTCTGTCAAATTTGGAGGGTATTTTGCGACGGAGTATGCTGCTGATATAGACAAACATACCCCTGAGGATTTTGCCAAGGAATATATCCTCAATAATCTTAACCTCACGTTCAAATTAGATAGTGCATCATTCGACAAAGCAGATCCCGAGGCCCCGATTGCCAATATCTATTATACTATTGATGATCTTGGAAAGAAGCTCGACAATAATATTGTCATTAAACCCCCGCAATTTTATTTTGAGGAAAACCCTTTCAAGAACGAAAAACGTTTTTTCCCTGTCGATTTCAATTATCCCTTTGTCTTTTATAATATGCTGAGGATAACATTTGAAGACAGCCTTACGTCATGCACACTGCCGGAGAGTAAGAAAATTGATTTCCCCGGGGCCTCTTATACTCGCAACTCCGTGTATGACAATCTGGCGGTAGTAGTCAATTGCCAGTTATCAATAGATAGGCCGGTTATTCTGCCAATAGGGTACTCTGAATTAAGAGATTTTTTTGGGAAGATTGCATCTACTACAGAGGACCAAATCATTGCGACAACAGCGGTTAAATCAGGAGAGTAAGATGAAAATAATTTCTATAGTATTTTTTATTGTTCTGAATTGTAATCTTGCGTCCTTGGCCGTTGACATTACTAATGAGGGAGCATATTACGAAAATATCACTTATCAGTGCAAAATTGATGGTAACAAAGCCCGGCTGATACGAAATGAGAAATTGGTGATCCTCGAAGCGAGAGGAAGTAAATATTGTCAATTCGACGAATACGAAAACAAATTTATTGACTTAAAAAATCTTCAGATTAGGCTTGTGGATTCATCCGGAAAAGAGGTTCTTTCGGAAAATAAGAAATCCTTCCTGAAATCATGCGGATTTGGAACCGGCTCTGAAATTTACAGCGACATTTGTAACTACACTAAAGAAGTGATTTATTCTAAATATCCTTTTTTCGTTGAATTTGAATCCGAGTCCGAACTCAAATCCCTGTTTTTCTGGGGAGGAGAATATTTTCAAGGACGACTCCCCCGAGCGCATGTCTCCTATGAGCTTGATTGTCCCAAAGATTTCAAATTTGTATATAAAGTCTACGGCCTCAATATTCAGCCAGAAATAAAAGAAGATGGTGGACGGGTGCAATATACTTGGCGGGCCGACAGCGTGCCTGGAGTAAAATCTGTCGATTTTGCACCTGACGGTTATCCAGAATTAGGCAGAATAGTCTTTTTGGCAGAGAAATTTGATTTCGCCGGAAAGGAATTTTCCGGGGAGGGCTGGAAAGAAATAGGCAAATGGCATTTGGAACTTGCCGCCGATTGCTATCTACCTATCCCAGTAGTCCCTGAGCCAAAGGCGTTCACATCGGCAGATATTAGGGCCGCCGCAAAAAGCATCTATGCGGAAATCATCGATAAAACAAGGTATGTGGCGGTTTCAATTGGCAGAAGCGGATGGAAGCCTGCCAAAGCTGATTTCACACAGGCTAAGGGATATGGAGATTGCAAAGGATTGAGCACTCTTCTTATCTCAAGATTAAGAAATAAGGGGATTGAAGCACATTCTGTTTTGGCTTTGACACGAGGCGAAGGCCTGATTGACTCCTCTTTTCCGTCTATCAATTTCAACCACGTGTTTGTGATGGCAATCGCTGGCGAAGATACTATCTGGATGGATCCAACCTGTAACGAATGCCCCTTTGGAGAACTACCCAATCAAGATGAGAACATCTTTGCATTGGTGGTGACCGATACTGGCGGGGTTGCCGTCAGGACACCGGCCAGTGCTATGGACAATAATCGAATAATAAGAGCAACGGAAGCGCACATCGATTCGAGAGGCAGCCTCGGCTTCACAACCAAATTTGAGTATTACGGAAATTATGCGCAATCATTAAAAAATCGAATTGCTCATCTTGATGACAACGAAAAGCAGACGCTGGCGAATGAATACCTCTCAGGCGGCAGCAAGAAATTTGCGGTATCTCAATATAATTTTGAAAATATATCGGGGATATTAGAGCCATTTATATTGACTTTGGGAGCTGAAAGAAAAAAGCCACTCGACCAGATTCAAAATGTGCTCTATATGGAGCCATTTATTTTCGAATCCCTCAGTGATATGGAACAAATGGACATAAGCAAAAGGAATATTCCCATTGATCAAGGTTTTCCTCGTCTAAAAGAACACATTGTAAAAATCACATGGGACTCGGCGACGGCTCTCGATTCGATAATCCTCCCGCCTTCAGACAGTGTCAGTTTTCCCGGAGGCAAAGTCAAAGTAACTTTTGAAAAAAAATCGGATTTGATTACAGCGCATCTTGTAGGATTATACAATGGCGAATTGATTGCGGTATCAGATTTTGCCACCTTTGATACCTACCGTGCCGGCTTGCGGAATATTTTGACAAGGCAGGTTAAATTTTATAAAAAGGTTTATTGAGCGAATCTAGGCTTGAAAGGCTTCCCAGCGGACAAGGGAGCAAAACACTATTTCTGTACATAATTGGGTGAATTATATATAGAATCACCAATCACGTTTCATCGGGATTGGTAACCTTGCATCAAGGTCGCGGAAAAACCAAGGCTCAGCTAATTTCCGAGGATTTGGAAAAGGAGCAAACTATAGGCTCTTCAAAGAGAGCAGTTCCTTAAACTTGTCTATTTCTTCAGCCTGTATTCGGTTGAGTAATATTATTTTCTATTTGACATACGAATAATAATATGCCATAATTCTTTAACCTTAAGGGTAGGAGGAATTAATGGCGCGTCCCAAAGAAGTTATTGA
>JAGVEJ010000229.1 GCA_020058225.1 Candidatus Zixiibacteriota bacterium
GGGGTTTTTCAACATTCCCCTGTGGATTGTTGAAAAACCCCCAATGTGCGGGCGGTTCGCCGCAGGCGAATCCACATCTGCCCCTAAGTCATTGCATAACATTGGCAGATGTGGATTCGCCACGGCGAACCATGCACATAATGAGCTTCATTGGATTTTTCAACACTCCCCATAAAGATTCATCCTACTAATGGCCGCCCGTTGAATCTTCCGGTAGAGTAATCAGACGTAATAGTTTTGCGGCCGCCTTGGGATTCTTAGCCTGCAATTCATTATAAATTGCCTCAGCCTTTTCCGGCATCTCATTATAGACATAAGCCGCACCAAGCGAAATTTTCGCCTCTTCACTTTCCGGCTTTATTTTGATTGCTTCCTCAAATTGACCCAAAGCTTCTTTCGGTTTTCCGGTTAGTATATACAGTACACCCAAATGTTGGCGGGCGTCAAAATGATACGGAGCCATGGCAATAGCAACCTTATAGGCGGTTTCGGCCTCCTCTGTTTTGTTCAGCTTATCTTTTACTATCCCCTGATTATAATGATATTTTACCTCTTTGGGATTCAACGCTACAGCTTGGTCTAAATATTTTTCAGCAGACTCGTATTTTCCTTGTGCTATATAGACATTTCCCACGAGAAACTGAAGTTCGGCATCAATGGTGTCGTGCTGGATTGCTTTCTTTAAATATGATTGCGCTTCTGTAAACCTTTTGAAGGATGTCAAAAGAGAGCCTATATTTTTTGAATAGGTGATATTTTCAGGATTCATAGAAACCGCCTGGCGATAGAGTTCCAGGGCTTTGGCGCTATCTCCCAAATACCCATAGGTGACTCCAAGCGAGTTGATAATATCTGCGTTTGCAGTATCAAGTTTTTGCGCCTTTTTTAGATTTTCTAATGCTTTGCGATGATTCCCCATCAATGAATAAACATCACCTAACCCTTTATATGCTGACGAATTAAGAGTGTCGAGCTTAAGGGCATTCTGATAATTGATAAGGGCCTCGGATAATTTTCCGTTGTTGAGGGCCATAAAGGCGTTGGTTAAATAAATATTCAAACTATCTGCGGTTTTCGATAATGCTATGGAGGAGATTATTATCAAAAAAATAGATAAAAGAAATGCCGTAATTTTAATTATTTGGTTCATTTTCATATAATTATACATTCCTTATTGGTTTTTGTCCATTTAATCGTCAAATATTAACCTTATCTGTATCACGCTATTAAAAAAGCGCTCCCCTATTCTCACAGGGGAACGCCCATCCAAGGTGGCGCTTAAAGAGGTAAAAAAATCGTCTCATCCCTGAGACGAAATGTTTTTATCGAAAAATTACTTCGCCGTCAGTCTCCCCTCGAAAAGATTCATGAGCGCAAAAGATAAATATTCAAGTTCCATAGACATATTCTCATTTCTCAAGAAAACATCCTCCGGTACGCGAAGGTTCACCGGCGCAAAATTAAGAATAGCCTTTATACCGGCGCTGACGACATCATCAACAATATATTGCGCTACGGTAGAAGGAACGGCAATAATCACTATTTCTATATTATTATCTCTTAACTCCTTGGCCAAATTTTTAATATCCGAAACCATTATCCCTTTATGATTTGAACCAATCTTTCGCTGATCATTATCAAAAATCAATTTAATATGAAATCCCTGACGTTGAAATTCTTTGTACCCGACAAGGGCCGAGCCAATATTTCCCACCCCAACCATGGCCACATTCCAAGCCCTATTAAGCCCCAGGATTTCTCCAATCTGCTTTTTCAATTCCATGACCGGATATCCCAATCCCCGGGTGCCGAAAGACCCAAAGAAGGATAAATCTTTTCTGACTTGAGCGGGAGTTAATTTTTCCCGTTTGGCTAATTCTTTGGAGGAGACAGTTTCTTTGTTTTCTTTTTCAAGTACCGACAAAACCCTGTAATAAAGGGAAAGTCGACGAATTGTCGACTCTGAGATTTTGCGCTTGCTGTTTTCTGAAATCACAGAACAACCTCTTGCAAATAAACCAGCCACTCAAATTGTGAATGTGAATTCATTCACAAATTCTAAATTACCCTTAATGCTATTCGATGTCAAGAAAAAATTGGCAATGACCATCAAAATTATTCAGTATCCGCAAGTAATTCAAGATGTTAAGGAATAATATTATTCTTGCCCAAAAAGAACAAAGTAATTGGAAATTATTTTACTGAGATTTAAGTAAAGGCTCAAATTATAATTCTGGGAATACCGCCATTAATTCGACTTAAAATTTCATAATTAACCGTTTGTGCCCAACTGGCCATTTGGTCGGCAGATATTTTTTCTTTGCCATCAATTCCCATCAATACGACTGGTTCCTCCAATTTGACCCCAGGAATATCGGTTATATCAACCATCATCAAATTCATACAGATTCTGCCGCGCAGGGGCGCTCTTTTGCCCTTAATCAAAACATAAGAAAGGTTAGAGAGCGAACGGTCGTAACCATCACAATATCCTACCGGAAGCACCGCCAATTTGGTTTTTGAGGTAGTCCGGTAGGTGCAACCATACCCAATAAAGGCATTATGTGGGACATTCTTGATTTGAATTACCCTGGTTTTCCAGGAAAGAATAGGCCTTAGGATACTATTCCGCCCACCCGCCATGCGATAGGATAAATAAGTTTCTTTCGACGGCCAAAGTCCGTAGATGGCGATTCCCGGGCGGACGAACTCGAATTTGGTATCCTCAAAAAGCAAAAGAGCCGCCGAACAGGCGGTATGGCGCAGTTCCGGTTTGAGACCATGTTTTTTAATCTGGGAGAATATTCGATTGAACTCTTCAAGCTGGTAATTGGCATAGGAGTGATCCGTGGTATCCTCAATATTGGCAAAATGAGTGGAAACCCCCTTTAGATTTAGAAAACGATATTTCTTAATTTCTCCAACAAATTTGGGAATTTTTTCTGATTCTACTCCCTGACGATTTGTGCCGGTTTCTATTTTGAGATGAAAGTTTATTTTATGATTATACTTTTCCGCCAATTCCCCCAACCTTTTAATAGTTTCAAAATTATAAACTGTCGGTTCAAGATTTAGCTCGAGAACTGATTCCAAATTTTCAAGCTGAATATATCCGACAACTAATATTTTCCCTCCCCATCCATAAGCTCGCGATTGAGATGCTTCATCAAGGGAATGAACCGCTATATATGCTATCTTTTCCTTATTAAGCAATCGAACCATTTCCTTAAGACCGTGACCATACCCATTGGCTTTGACGGCGGCGGCGATAAGACGATTTCCGGCCAGTTTACGAATTGTCTTAAGATTTTGCGAAAAAGCCTTGGAATCAATTTCCAGCCATGTGAGGTATTGGTTATTCATGCGGAGAAATTAGGGATTTTATAATTACCGGCAAATAAAAATTATTCATCCATATTGACATATCGCCGTTATTCGATAATATTAGCTGTGTCCGCCAATTAGCGGGAAGGTGATGGAGTTCGCCTTAAACCGCCTTCGTGGCTGATGACTCCTACAGAAATATTAATGATTTGCTATTTGAACCAAATGATGGAGCATTGTCATGAATATTGATTTTACGCCCCTAATGGCCGGATTATTGGTTATGGTTGCAAGTCTTTTGTCGCTAAGACTTGGGATATCAGTTGCCATTTTGGAGATTATTGCAGGAGCGATTGCAGGGCAATTGGGGATGAAACCGGCGGAATGGATGCTCTATTTGGCGAATTTTGGAGGCGTTTTGCTTACATATCTGGCCGGGACTGAAATAGATACCCGTCTTTTTAAAGAAAAATTTATGGCCAGCTTCAGCATTGGCGCTCTTTCATTTTTATTCCCTTTTGTGGGAGTCTTTTTACTCGCCTTTTATATTATTGGATGGAGTCATAGTGCATCCTTGATTGCCGGAGTCGCACTTTCCACAACTTCCCTTGCAGTTGTGTATTCGGTATTGGTGGAAACCGGACTTTCAAAAACCCATATAGGGAAGCTTTTGATGGCGGCTACATTTATTACCGATATGGGCACTGCCCTGGCCCTTAGTATATTATTCATCAAACCCAATATTTACACCGTGGTTTTTATTATATCCTCTTTGATTATTATTTCTATTGCCGACCGTTTTTCACACCGGTTTTTTGAAGATCCAAAATTCCAAAACAAAGTCGTTGAGCCTGAAATAAAATATATATTCCTATTGCTATTGGCCTTCATGTATTTTGCCAAGCTGGGAGAAGGACATGCTGTTTTACCTGCCTTTGTTCTTGGCTTGTTGATGGCCCGTCATTTTTCCGACACATCGGAAACAAGGGAAGTCCGCAATCGCTTAAGAACTGTTGCCTATGCCATTATTACGCCCATGTTCTTTATTGTTGGAGGATTACGCATCTCCTTTCCAATTATACTGACCTTCTGGGGACTATTCTCGATTCTTTTTGCAATGAAAATAATAACAAAATTTATTGGCGTTTATTTTCTGGCAAAAAAATATATTCCGGGCGGAAGTATGTACACAACTCTTCTAATGAGTACCGGACTCACATTTGGCACCATTTCGAGCCTTTATGGCTTAAATGCCGGCTATATAGATAGGGCTCAATATTCCATTTTGGTGGGGGTGGTATTGGCCAGTGCGGTGGTGCCGACATTTATTGCTCAAAAATGGTTTATGCCGGTGCACTCAGAAGATATTGTTGATATAAACAATGGAAATTCTAATCATGATTGATTATCTACTGATATGCGCAAGATATCATAACTAAGCCGCAATCCGGCCTTTTTCTAATTATTACCCCCGCGCTATCATCGTGCTTATCAGCTTGATATGCCCTTCCTCAAAGCGGGCTAATATTTCAAATGTATCTTTGGCCTCTTTGGATTGCGATTTTACGGCGGCGGCACGAAACATATCTCTGGACTCAGTTTCCAGCTTCAATGCCATATCCAGAATTTCCCTTTTTGAGCCGGCCTTTTTTACCTGAGCAATCAGTTCCTTATGCTGGGAGGCCATCTCTTCGCCTATTTCCGGCAACCCCTTTTGTTTCAGAACATCGGCCGTGCTGATCCATTTCTCCGAGCGAACAAGCGAGTCATACTGCCTTTCAAGTATCTGAAAATGCGATTTCTCTTCCGAGGCCAATTGCTGTAGGGCATCTTTTATATCAATACTTTCCACCTTTTTGGACGATTCCAAATAAAAAACATAAGCGGCAACCTCGGATTGAATTCCTGATGTTAAGGCCGCTAATATATCGGGATGAACCGGTGTCATTGATTTCTCCTTGATTCTTATTGAAAGATATTACATCTCATACAGATAATTTTTGTCCAGCTCGTCCTGCAGCTTTATTTTGTGTTTCATTTCTTCAACAGCAAGAAACATAAACATTTTTTTGGTAGCCTCATTTTCAAACAGATCGGCATGCTCTTTATAAAAATCATGGGCTTCCTGTTCGCGCCGGATGGCTATCTTAATGGCCTCAAGAGGGTCTGAAGTTTTATCTATCATGTAATCTCCTTTTTTCTTATATACGACCTGAACAATTTCATTTTTTTGCCCAAAAATGTCAAGGTGTGTTTTTATTTTGAGTTTGGGATAATTCCCTGAGATATTTATTTTTTATTGAATTTGGCGCTTACACAAGTATATAATAATATTATACTTATAACTTGCGATGCTGAAATATATTGAAGAAAATTGTAAAGAAATAAAAAGTCGGGTTGAGCAAGCCGCAAAAAAAGCTGGACGAAAACCGAAGGAAATTACTATTATCGCCATATCCAAAACATTTTCTCCAGAGGCCATTAAGGCTGTTTTGGAATATGGAATTGCCGATATTGGTGAAAGCAGGATTCAAGAGGCGGAGCCAAAAATTAAATCAATCGGCAACGCCGCCCGATGGCATCTGGTCGGGCATTTGCAGAGTAATAAGGCAAAAAAAGCGGTGGAACTGTTTGACATAATTCAATCAGTTGATTCGGTTAAATTGGCCTGCATGATTGATGAAAATGCCCGCAAGATTAATAAAACGATTGAATGCCTAATTGAGGTAAATTCCTCCGGCGAGAAATCAAAATTTGGAGCTCGACCTTCGGAAATAATCGGAATGATTAAAGAAATCACCGGATTAAAAAATATAATATTATCCGGACTTATGACCGTGGGACCTTTGACAGATGATAAGTCAGAAATTCGAACGGCTTATAGAGTGATGTATGACTTATTTTCGCAGGGGCAGAAGCAGGCAGGTGCGTCATTCCGATATCTTTCCATGGGAATGTCCGGCGACTTTGAAATGGCCATTGAAGAAAGCGCCAATATGGTGCGCATCGGCACGGCAATTTTTGGAGAAAGGTAATTGACAGGATTTACGCATAGCTGACTGACAAAATGAAAACAAAAATATTTATATAAAAGTAGGTGTCTTATGGAACTAACACCCAATGATATCAGAAACCAAAAATTCTCCAGCTCATTTCGCGGATACGACAGAGTAGAAGTAGATGGCTTCATGGAAGAAGTTGCTTCGGCTTTGGAAGAATCCAAGGTACAATCGATGAAATTGGCTGAAGAAAAAGAATCATTATCAAAGCGATATGATGATCTGAAAAGTCTGGAAAATACAATCAGGAATGCTGTGGTTGAGGCTCAGAAGGGAGCCGAAACTATATTGAGCAATGCCAAAAAAGAATCAGAACTAATCGTCTCCGAGGCCAAGCATCAGCGGGATGTCGCCATCGAAGAGAAACATCGCCGGTTGGCCGAAATGGAAGCCAGACTGGAGGAATTATTATTCATGCGGCGCACTCTGTTCATCAGACTTCGTGCCGACATTGGCGTAACTCTAAAATTGCTTGAGGCGATGAATCCAATGGATGAAGAAAAAAAATCCCAACCCCGTCGTGATGTTCCTGAAAACGAAATAGATAAAATCGTCGAGCAGTTTCGCAAAGAAAGCGGAGCTTTTCCATTTGAAGCCTCGGTGCGCGAGGATAAGGAGAATAAAAATGAGTGATTTAAAGCAGATGATAAATTCAGCTTCAGATTTTATCCGGACCAAAACCAATCTTGTCCCCCAAATTGGCATAATACTTGGCACCGGACTTGGCTCTCTGGCAGATGGTATTGAAATATCCGCTAAGGTCGAATACGGCGATATTCCACATTTTTCGGTATCAACTGTCGAATCGCACGCCGGAAGGCTTCTCTTTGGACATCTTAAGGGCAAATCCGTCGTGGCAATGCAGGGTAGATTTCATTATTACGAAGGATATTCGCTCCAACAGGTCACTTTCCCGGTGCGGGTGATGAAAGAACTGGGTATAAAGACCTTGATTGTATCCAATGCCTGCGGCGGTCTGAATCCGCTTTTCAAACGCGGGGATATCATGATAATCACCGATCATATCAATCTGCTTGGTAATAATCCCCTAATCGGCCCCAATGATAATGCAGTTGGCGACCGTTTCCCTGATATGTACAACTGCTATGATAAGGACTTAGTCAAACTGGCCGAGGAAGTCGCTCTCGAGCAAAAGCTTCCAGTGAAAAAAGGAGTCTACGTATCGGTTGCCGGGCCAAATCTGGAAACGGCGGCAGAGTATCGCTTTCTTCGTACCATTGGTGCCGATGTGGTGGGGATGTCCACTGTCCCTGAAGTCATCGCCGCCCGCCATCAGAAAACCAGAGTGCTTGCTTTTTCAATTATCACCGAC
>JAGVEJ010000047.1 GCA_020058225.1 Candidatus Zixiibacteriota bacterium
GACATTGAACCAAAGAACATATTGGTTGGCTTTTTGGAAGAAGGCTTGATAACTGCTGAAAGATTCAACCTCAAAGAATTCATCTTCAATGAGTCGATGGACGGCCTCGACATCGGCCTGATAAGTATGTGCGGCTGGTGGGATGGTATGATGTTTCAGTCCTCTGACCGATTCTACGGTTTTTGTAAAGAGAGAAGCCTCTTTGGCGCCCCAAGCGCCAATAAATTCAGAGCCGTTATCGGTTTGGAAGCGACTATTTTCAAGTTTGACGCCGCAAGTTTTAAGATGGTTAATGATAATCTGAGCAAAAAGAGTGGTGTGCGTCAGGGTACATTCATGAGCGTATCCGACAAACATCAGACCGGAGACCACGTCCCGGGCGGTATACTGGTAACGGGGGAGATTAAGTTTTTTCATTTGCGGCCAATATTCGGGGATGTCAAAAAGATATTTGATATCGAGATCGACTTGTTCGAAGAGTCGCCATTGGGCTTTAACCATTCTCAGGTCGTTTTTAGTTTTGGGTTTGCGGCGTTTTCTTTTTAGGAAACCTTCCTTTTTCCATATTTTGCGGATTGCTTTTTCGGAGATTTTCAGGTTAAAATCGCGCTTGATTCTTTGGGCGCCCCAGGATTTCAGTTTTTGTTTAAGTTCGATGGCTTTGGCTTGCTGTTTTGGATCGATCTTTGACTTTCTGCTTTTAAGGGGCTTTGCTTTGATCCTCCAAACCTTGTAAAGAACCTGGTTGCCATCGTCTAAGCCATTTGCGGATGGTTTTGGGAGTAGTCCGGAAGGCGCGAGCGGCGGGTTTCACGCCAAACTCTCGGGCAAAGCGGACCATCTCAAAACGGATCATTCGTGGGTCTTTACATTGACGCATATTTGTATAATATTTGATTGGACACATACTCTTGTCCTTGGAAATTTGATTTGTTACTAATCCGCCTGCGGCGGACAAGTCGAGGTATGTGTCCATATACATTTATCCCGACCAAGAGCCGGGACTTAGCCTGAGCTTGGAAAGCCTTCATTCGCTACGCTCATTCCGCCTTTCCAAGCTCTCCACCATGTCCTAATTGCCTTCTCCCCATCTTTCCCAAATATCAACAGGGGGATACCTTCTCTATTCCGTTTCCCACATATTTTTTTAACCCCCTTGCCAAAAATAATGATTCCGGTATATTCAAATTTCTCTTATGGTGGAAGAATGAATTATATTTTTCAAAAATTGAATCCGCCCCAAAAAGAGGCGGTAATGCAGACAGAGGGGCCGCTTTTGGTAATTGCCGGGGCCGGTTCCGGCAAGACAAGGGTTCTCACCAGCCGGATAGCGTATATTTTGGCCAAAAAGCTGGCGCAACCATATAATATTCTGGCCGTAACTTTCACCAATAAAGCCGCCAACGAAATGAAGGAACGTGTCATTTCGCTTCTGGGGCAGGAGTTGTTTTCCCTAAGTCTTTCAACCTTCCATTCCTTCTGCGCCCGTCTGCTTCGGAAGGAAGCTGAGAAAATCGGCTTCCCAACGAATTTTACCATATTTGATGAGGACGATTCCATTGCCCTAATACGAAATTGTATTAATCAGCTGGACCTTAGTCGGACCCAATTCTCCGCTCCGACTCTACGCCGAAGGATAACATCGGCAAAAAATAAGATGGAGACTGCTGAAAATTTTGCCCGTAAGGCCTCGGGCTATTTCGAAACAAGAACCGCCGAAATTTTCACTTTGTATGAGAGAAGGCTTCGAGATTGTAGCGCTATGGATTTTGATGACTTAATTCTAAAATCGGTGCAGTTGTTGTCAGCAGATGAAGAGGTTCGGCAGAAATATAGAGAAAGATTCAAATATATTTTGGTAGATGAATATCAAGACACTAATCACAGTCAATATCAGCTATTGAAACTTTTGGTGGGGCCACATAAGAATATATGCGTGGTGGGAGATGAAGACCAATCTATTTATGGATGGCGTGGGGCCGATATCAGCAACATATTGAATTTTGAAAAGGATTTTCCGGGCGCCAAGGTAATCAAGCTTGAACAAAATTATCGGTCCACCGAGGTAATTCTTCAGGCGGCATCGGCGGTCATTGCTAACAATATCAACCGTAAAGGAAAAACCCTCTGGACCGAAATTAAGACCGGTGAACCTCTGAAATTATTCTTGACCAATTCGGCTTTGGAAGAGGCGACCGTAGTAATTGAAGAAATACAAAAAAATCTTGCCCGTTCGCCATTAAAAGAGACGGTTATTTTATATCGCACCAATGCCCAATCACGCGCTTTTGAAGAAGTCTTACGACGACAAAGTCTCCCTTATCAAATTATCGGCGGCATATCATTCTATCATCGCAAAGAAATAAAGGATCATTTGGCATATTTGAGGCTTTTGATTAATCCCAATGATGATATTTCATTTTTGAGAATAATAAATTATCCCCGCCGCGGGCTTGGCGAAACCACTTTGAATAGATTGAAAGCAATAGCGCGTGAGGGCGCCAAATCTCTATATGCAGTTTGCCTTGAAATTGATAATTATGAAGATCTAAATCCCCGCCCAAGACGAATTCTTAAACAATTCACAGAGCTTATGGAAAATCTTGTGAAAAGAAAGAGAGAAGTTGACATTGCTGTGCTTTCGGAGGAGATAGTAGATAAATTGGGGCTGATTCCAGCTTTGCTTGAAGAAGACCCTATCACCGGACCAAATCGGGTGGAAAATATAGAGGAGTTTATCGCCGCCGCCAGAGAATATGCTTTATCCAGTAATGAGGCAACGTTGGAAAATTATTTGGCCGAAATTTCGCTTTATGCCGACATCGATGAATTTAAGGAAATAGAGGATAAGTTGACATTGATGACTCTGCATTCGGCCAAGGGGTTGGAGTTCGATTCGGTCTATATGGTTGGCTTGGAAGATGGCCTATTCCCCTTGGGTAAAACCCTTGAGAATCCAAATGAGCTGGAAGAAGAACGGCGGCTTTTCTATGTTGGAGCAACTCGCGCCAAAAAGTATCTTCATATATCTATGGCCGGCCAACGTGACCGCTTCGGTCAGTTTGAATCTATTCCATCGCGTTTCTTAAAAGAATTACCGCCGGCCTTGGTGCAATCAATAGATTTAAGAAGAAAAAACAGTTATTCCGAATATGATTTTTCTTCGGAAAAACGGTATCAAAATAAAAAAGCCCCTGCTTCCAAAGAACCGCGGTATGAGTATGAAGAAAATGAAATAATGCGGGTTGGTCGAATAGTCCAACACCCTACTTTTGGTCGGGGAAAGATAATTAGTGTTGAAGGTATGGGAGAATCACTGCGCCTTGAAATTTACTTCACCGGAATTGGCGCTAAAAAAATAATGGCCAAATTTGCCAAATTAAAAGTGGTCGGCTAATTTCTTGAAAGAATTACTGTTAATCCATTCGGATAAATAGTACCAAATTGGTACTAATAATCCCGACTCCATTTCCGATAAAAATATCGTCTCGTCAAATTTAAAACCAAGGAGGGATTTAAAATGGCAACCCCCTGTGCCAAAGATATTGTTGCATCAATTTCTCATATTGGTAGTTTGCCTCAAACTCTGGCGGCTGTCCTAAAGGTCATAAACAATCCAAATTCCGGAGCGGATGAAATTGCCAATGTAATTTCGCGGGATATTTCTTTGACATCCCTGGTACTCCGCATGGTTAATTCCATATCCGCCGGAAGACGCCGCAAAGTAACCAAAATTTCTGAAGCTGTGGTTGTAATGGGACTAAACAGTATAAAGGTAATGACACTCAGCAGTTCGGTCTTCGGTCTGGTTTCGGATAAGCAATTATTGCAGAAATGCAATATTAAGCGAGTCTGGCGTCACATGATAGAGACCGCCGCCAACGCCAGAAGCATTGCAACATCCATTAAGTATCGTGAACCGGAAGAGGCCTTTGTGGCGGGAATTCTTCATGATATGGGAATTGTGTTAATGATGTTGCATTATAGGGAAAAGTATCTCGAGCTTATTCAAAAAATGAAGGATGATCACAAGGGAATACTTAATACGGAAAAGGAGATATTTGGACTGACTCATACCGAAGTTGGAGCAGAAATGGCCATCGATTGGAAATTACCTCCATCGCTGGCGCATGTGGCTATGAATCATCATTCTATAGATGCCGGGATCATAATTCCCGATGATGCCATTTTGAATGATATTATTGCCTTGGCTGATAGGTTATCTACGGAACCATTTGATGAATACTATCCTGATTTGGAAGAAAATATCATATTTATTCAATCTGCCGGAAAAAGGCTTGGTTTGGACAGTATTGAAATCAATCGAATACGCAAAGAATCGGTAATGGAGTCTATCCGATTGGCTGAATATCTTGAGCTCGATATCGGTGACGTTCTTGAAATACTAACCGAAGCAAACAATAAGCTGGCGGGATTATATTTTTCGCTCGAGAAAATTTATCTGGAAAAGCAGAAACTTCAGGAAATGATAAATGAAGCACCCCAAAATGAAGCCGTAGCTTCGGCTTAAAATAGTACTGCCTGATTTTGCAAGTCAAGGCTCCATCTATTTTTCATGCTATGGAAATGGATGGGGTCTTGACATTTTTATTTCCGCCACACAATCCTGCCTTTTACGCGTCGGCAGTCCCGACCTATCGTCCCTCCTGCCGGAAATTACCTCGGAAATCCCGATCCGTCGGGACCAGCGCCACTTTGGGAGAAGCCATTAACTTACCAAATTATTAATTTTTGCGCTCTGTCATATCACAAGAACTTTAGCACTTCATCATGTAGGCAGGCTCGATATGATAGACCGCCGGATTCCATACCTGATATTATTTTGCGATACTCATCAAATTCAGCCAAACCCGCCAGTCTTGCCTCCCTGATTTCTCTGATATCAACCGGCGCGATTTTGCCGGAGATATATTTGGCCGTAAATACATGAGTCTTCCACGGTATCACTTTCGTCCCACAGGAAAAAGATGCATTGACTTGAAGAATGTACCTCAGCAACTCAATTTTGGAGCCGGTTTCTTCATAAGCTTCCCGAGCCACTCCTTCATGAAATTTTTCGCCCGGCTTTAATCCTCCTGAGGGAGCGCGATAAAGCCCGATAGGGTAATGATGCTTGGCGTTTACAATAACTTTATTCCCTTTGAAAATATAGAGCGTGAAATCATGACAGCGGCCGTACGATTGAGTGGAGCGGATAAAATTATACTCCTCAGAACTAACCGGCGCCGGCATGTTGATAATTGGCGGGTAACCGTATTTATCGGCCACATCTTGCACCATGCGGGAGTTGAAATACATATTTATCAGGCGAACAACGGTATTATATTTTTTTGCATCGGCAGAGTTGTAATCTCCGGCCCGGATTCGGTTAACATGACATCAATCTCGGAACGGAATCCAAATTCTTTTAAATATATCCCCGGTTCAATCGAAAAAAGATGCCCGGGGAGAAGTTTTCTCTTATCCTCCGTTTCAAGATTATCAATATTCGGCCCGGGACCATGGACCGACTCCAGAATGGAATGACCGGTGCGATGAAAGAAATATTCGCCATATCCCGCTTTGACAATAACATTGCGACAGGCATCATCAACTTCAAAGCCAAATAAGGGAGCGCCTGGGGATTTTTGGGCGATATAATCAACGGCGGCATCTCGGGCAGAAGTTACAATCGAAAATATGGAACCGTATTTTTCGGGAACCGATTCACCGGTATAAGCCATCCATGTTATATCAGCAAAAATTGAATGTATTGAGGCAAGCTTTGCCCAAAGGTCTATAATGACAAGAGAACCTTTCACAATTGAGGCGGAGCCTTTTTCGGGCGGTTCGTAGTGAGGATTTCCGATATTGGCATCGATAGCGCAAATAGGCGAGAAATCAGTAACAAGATTCTCATCTTCAAATCGACGCAGTATATAATCAACGACCATTCGTTCGTTGATATAACTTCCTCCGGCGACATACTCCTTTATCAACCGGAAAGCATCATCTTTTATCAAGTTGATTAAAATGGCGGCCTTTTTATGGCTGGCAATCTGATCGGATGCCATTCTGGCCTGAAAATAGGCAACCATGTCCCCCGATGAAACAATATCAACATTAAAGGACTTAATCAAATCAATGGTTCCGGCATCAACCAAACCGACATAAGGAAGACGGCCCCATTGGGAATACTCCATGGCAATTCTTTTGTGATTTTTAAGTAATTCTTCAAGGGCAGATTCAAGAATTTTGTATGAGGAATAGATTATTTTCTTTCCCGGAAGATGTGCAAATTTCTCTTTTTCAATATTATGAATTATTGCGGTGGGTTCATCAATCGCCGGGATATAGTAAAACGACCTTCTTGTGAGATTGGCGGGCAGGCTTAGGATTTCCACAGCAATACCATTGCGGCAATGGAAATCCGCCAATAACCACCCATCGAGTCCTTCAGACTTCAGGAAATTTTTAATTTGAATCAGGTTCAACATACCGTTAGCCTCTTAAAATGTTAATCATAAAATTTATTCTATGCATGTCGAAACTTATCACAATGCTGTAGTGATTTCGACCTGCGATTTTTTTCTTCCAAATAAATAAATGAATAATGACAATGTTAATCCGGGAAAGATAGGCTCAATGTCCAACCAATATTTTCCGTCCGGCGTCCAATAACGGGACACCAGCCAAAGACATGAAATCGCACCGGCAAGAACCACCGACCAAAATGCCGCCTTGGATGTCATTTTTCTTTTTCCATAGAACGCTGAAATAAGCGGTATCAATAAAGCCGGCGTTCCCACCGAGCCGAAATCATGCCATATATCAACAATCGATTCGAAGTATAGGGCGCCTATTAGAGCAATTAATGCCGATAGAATAAGCCCAATGCGAGTGTAATAGGCAATATCCTCATCCGGAACATGGAAAATTCTCCAAATCAGGTCTCGTCCAAAAGTTGATGCCGAGATAAAAAAATATGAATCAACCGTTGAATGCACAGTTGAAAGAAGGGCCAGCGCAAATATCCCCATTAGGCCGGCGGGAAGCATTATATTAGCCAAACCAATATATGATGTTGCCGGGTCCTCTAAATTAGGCAATAATGCCTTGGCATAAAGGCCACAAGACGTGGTCAGAAAATCAAAAATTGTCCAGCAGATAATGGAAATCAATATCCCATTTCTCGCTATTTTATCACTTTTAGCGGCATAGCATCGTTGGTAAAAAGCGGGTTCAACCAGAGTTGCCAAAGCTATGACATACCAGATAGCGATGTACCATCCGGAATTGCCGCCGTGCCATGCAAGATGGTTGGCCGGAACATGATTTTTAATAAATTCGAGCCCGCCATATTGGGTGACAAGCAAAACAAAAAGAATTATGAATCCGAGGTACATCGTAACAAATTGCAGAATATCAGTCCTTACAACCGAACGAAAACCGCCCAGATGAACATAGAAAATGGAAAAAATTGTCCCTAATAGCGCCCCCATCCAGATAGGCCATCCAAAAAGAAATTTGAGTAAGACCGCCAGCATTAAGACATAAGCCGCCGGAAGTGTCATCAAAAAAAGTATTATTGAGCCGGCAACGGCGGTTTTTTTGCCATAGGCCAAATCAAGCTTATCAGGAATAGTCAAGACCTCCGCCTTACGGGCCTTGCCGGCCAGAAAAATAGCAAAGAGAAAGGCCGCCAAATAATATGGCACTCCAAATACCAACCAGTTGGATATACCAAACTTATAACTGAATTCGCCGACACCCAGAATTCCGCCATACCAAGTGGAAACCAAAGAGGCTACAAAGGCGGGCAGGGTTAGGCTCCTTCCCCCCAAAATATAACCTAAAGCTGAATCCTGACCCGGTTGGCGACGAACAATACCAAAATAGGCTAGGCTCAACAAGTAGGCCAATATTATGGCATAATCAATTAAAGACAATGCAGTTTATTCCAATTCCCACTTCAATTGCACAAAGAAATTTCTTTCCGCCGCCGGGAAATATTCGTAAAACCACTGACCGTCATCCTCGTAAGCATACCCGCTTAATTCATATTTTTTATTAAACAGGTTATTTACGATGGCGGAAAATGTAAGACGACCGTAACCTGCGAGTTTACCTAATGACAATGATGAAGATAATGAAGAAACCATATAAGGGTCAATGGATAATTCCTCATTTTTTCCGTTTTCTACATATTGCCGGCCAATGGCGCGAAAACGGTAGGTCAATCGCACGGGGCCTTTATTATAATCAAGGATAATGTTGGTCAAATTTTGTGGAAAACCGGCCATTGGATTACCCGAATAATCAACCGTATCATCAACTTTTCCATCCTCATCGGAATCTCTATAGATCAGATATTCTTTTAAACGATTATGATTTATGGCGTTGTTGCCGGAAATAGTTAAAAAATCAGCTACTCTATATTTACCTTCCAACTCAATTCCGGCATGAACCGACCGTTTGGCATTCCCCAAAATCGGACGGCCATTGTCGTTGAGCCCCCCTTCCTGAATAATTTCATTGCGAAACTCAATCCAAAATAAATTCAATCCGGCGTTATATCTTTCCCCTTTAATCTTGGAGCCTAATTCAAAGTCATAAACTCGTTCCGGTTTAATTGTTGGATCGCCGAATATATATGTGGTGTCGTTTGATTCCGAAATCTCTAACCTATCTACTTCAAGGTTGGGCATTGACCACGGGTCTTCCGCATCATAAATGGTGACATCATCCGGTTCTCGTGATGACAAGGCAAAGCTAAAATGAATGTCCGAATTGCCATTGAGCAAATATGTTAAACCGCCTCGAGGCGATACAAAAAACCAATTCAAATCATATTGATAACCATGTAAGGCCCCCAGTCGGGTCTGACTAAAATCATAATGAAGATGCTTCAGCTGAATATTTCCCATCAGCTTAATTTTATCCGTTAAATTATGATTATTATGGATATAAAATGATGTGAAATATTTCTTTCCGAAATATTGGTAATATCTATTCTGGGGCGAGATTTCATTGGATAGCCCCTCTGCCCAAACCACTTGCCCCCAATGCTCTGAATTAAAATAGTAGAATGAACCTCCGATAGAGGCCGTTCCCTTGTCATATTCCCAATCGAGACGGGGGTTCCAACCATATTGATTTTTGGTCACCCATTTTTGCCTGACCAGATCGCCGGATGTCGCCGAATCTATTGTTGAAGAGAGAGAAATATTGTATTCATAATAATCGCTCTCCGATTTGTATTGCTCATAATATCCTTTGCCGCGAATATAGTACAATGAATTTTGCAGAGATAACTTTTCATTGAGTCTCACTGTATTATGTAATTCATAATGCGGTTGATTGAAGTTGTCGGTTTCGTTGGGATACCATTGCCAATTGGCGCGACGGTTTTCTTTCATGGTTTCTCTGTCTATGCCGAGATATGCCAGATGTATCTGCATCGGTCCGCCATATATATTGATAGTTGTGGCCATTTTGGGATCAAGGCGCGAGAGCGAAAAATAATATGCCCACCCGTCGTACCACGAATTTTCTCGATATCCGCCGGAATATTGCTTGGAATAACGTCCCGCAAGCGACCATTTGCCATCCAGAAGACCTGATGAATATTCTACCGACTGTTTACGCATTTCGGAAATGAAATCATTCCCGGCATAAAATCTTCCATACCCTGATGCAAATGCAATTTTCCGAGGCCTCTCCAAACCCGATGATGCTATATTAACCGAACCTCCAAAAGAAGCGTCGCCATAAAGCGAATTGCCGATTCCTCTTTGAACTTGAATATCGGTCACATTGGCGGCAAAATCGGGGATATCAACAAAATAGGTGGCTTGATCCTCGGGATCATTTAGGGGAATGCCGTTGATATAGACAGATATCCGCTTGTCGTCAAAGCCGCGAATTTTTAAATAGCTATACCCCAATCCGCCGCCGGCATCAGCATACGAATAAAGATTCGGGGTTGATTCCAGCAGTAAGGGAAACTCCGAAATATTATAATCCCGTTTAATTTCATCCTGCGTAAAATCTGAAAAAGCGATCGGACTTGAACCGGCTACCGCCCTTTCCGCAGTAACTTTTATGTTTTGTCCCGGGTAAATTGTCGAATGAAGGGTCACTTCGATATTTTCATCGAATGGTTTATCAAGTCTCAGCATAAATGGCTGAAAACTGACATGGCTGAAGGACAGATACGATGGTTGTATCTCCTCCGATTTCAATATGAAAAACCCCTTATTATCGGTGGTGGTATTGAGCGATGAAATATCGGTCAAAATATTTACCCCCTCAATAGGTTGGCCGTTATCATCAGCCACTCTTCCTCTGAAATCACCTGCCATGATATTCACAGCCATTAGGATTAACCCCGCCATGATTAACAATGCCATTTTTTTCATGTCTCCACTCCGCATTAAATTTTATGTCAAAAAAATTCCGCCCAACCGCATTAACCGGCACAGGCGGAAAAGAATTTGATAGCAGATTCTTGATCCCGTTTCCCTACGCCGGTATTATCCGGATCAGGTCTTGGGGGTATATTCTCAGGCGGTCAGTTACGCCACCCCCAACGGAAATTATTTATCTTTCGCCAAAATTTACGAATTTTATATGCTTAATGGCAAGTAATTTTTGGAGTTGAATAATAAACTTTGAGATGATAAATGTGCGCTTTTTTCCTGCGATTAAGATAACATTCCGAACTTTATTTCCGTATAATTCATCATTATGAGCATTTTATTCCCCTTGATATTCAGCCTGATTGTTCTGGCCATTTTTTCAACACTGGAAATTCTTCTAATACGAACCCTTAATCGTGCCTGGTGGAGACATCGAATAGTCCGAATGGCATCATATTCACTGCCGATTTTTGGAGTCGTATCGTTGATAATTTGGTTTATCGCCGAATTTAATAAGATCGGTTGGTTGGAAAGTATTGGCTCATCACTGGCGGCTCTTACCATTATATCATTATTAGGGCTAACCCTCTCCCTGCCAATTTCCGGCCTTTTGAATTTGCTTCACCACCGGCTGGAGAAAAAGGGAAATAAGGCCAAGGAGATCTTTGAGGTTTCATCACAGCCCGATAGAAATCGCCGCATTTTTCTAAAAGGGGCGGCGGCGGCTTTGCCTCTGGCCACTCTCTCCACCGGCGCCACAGGTGTAGCCAGAGCATTTCAGGATATTCGGGTCTATAAGATAACCGTGCCATTTAGCAATTTGCCTTCCGCCCTTGATGGGTTCAAAATATTACATCTTTCCGATTCGCATCTTGGAATTTATAAAATGCTCGATGATTGGGAGGATATTCTTACCCGCGCCAACAATTTCAAACCGGATATAATTCTAATCACCGGCGATATTGCCGATGATTTGAACCTCCTTCCTTCTGCCTTGAAAATGATTCAAGATTCTAACCCGCCTTCCGGAGCTTTTGTTTCTTTGGGTAACCATGAGTATTATCGCGGCATCGATGAGGTGATAAAGATTATCGATAAAAGCGGTATTCCATTGCTTAGAAGCAATGGAACGCAAATCAATATCGGCAATTCATCCCTTTATATATCCGGAGCTGATGACCCCAGATATCTTCATCAGGACCATACTGACTTTTTCCAAAAGACCATTGATAAATCTTTGGAAAATGCTTCTACGGACTCTTTTAAGGTTTTAATGTCTCATCGACCGGAAGGGTTTGATTACGCTTCGCAGACCGGTATCAATTTGACCTTATCGGGGCATACGCACGGCGGTCAGATCGGATTCGCCGGCAAAAGCTTTTTTGAATCATTTTTTAATGGAAAATACCTCTGGGGGAAATACGAAAATGGGACATCAGAAATGTATATCTCTTCGGGAATCGGACATTGGTTTCCTTTCCGACTTGGTTGTCCCCCCGAAGCCCCAATTATTGAGTTGAAATCAGTCTAATAATTGGGAGGTTATCATCCACGATTTGGTTTATTTTTTCAATTTAACGCCGAAATAAATTGTATAATGTTTATTGAGATAAAAAATGCCATTAATTGCCCAAAATAATCGTATTGAAAATAATGGGATAAAAAATGGCCATTGATGTTACTATTGGCTTAATTGATAGCGTCAAATTGGGCCACAATAATGCTCCTTAAGGAGGAATGTATGGAGAAAGAAATTAAGAGAAACGGCTGGTCTAAATTCTGTAAAAGTTTCAACCAATCCAATCAATACCGTCATGCAAATATCACCGCAACAAATAAAAATGATATGGCGACATCTTTTACCGGCATGCCCCTTTTGGGAATTGGCCTTGAAAAGAAGGGCAGGCTAATTGATAGCATCCTGCTATATGCGGGCCAATGGAATCCAGAGAAAATTCTGGAGCCGATTCTATCCATAAAAGAACCGAACAAAATCATTCTTGAGAAAGCCAAGGATGGGATTGATTGTTGTTTGGCAATTGAATCTAAGGATGGCTCCAAAGCCCAAATTAAATTGCATGGAGAAAAATCTGCGACTTTGTATCGGGCGCTGGTGGAAAAAGTTGCCTACACAATATTTGAGAGGCGGGGATATTCAACCGGCAACGATATATCGGATTGGCTGGAGGCGGAGCAGTTAATTAAAAAGGCCGAGCTTCAATTGGCGGAATAAAAAATAATTAGGATATTCCTCCACCATTCATTCCAGCAGTTACTATGTTATAAAAGGTTGAATTGGGAATAAATAAAAAAGAGGCTACCTTTTGGGAAAGAAATTTACAAATCAATTCCGGCCAAGAGCCGGGGAA
>JAGVEJ010000145.1 GCA_020058225.1 Candidatus Zixiibacteriota bacterium
ACAGGTGAGGTGAAACTTCACGCCCAATCAGGAAGTGTTACCCGGGATATTTCATTGAGGGTATTGCCGGCGGAATTGGGCGAGTTGAAATTAGATATTCAGCCAACGCAATTTATTGGTAACCCCATTATCGGTCCGGCGACTATTTTTGCTCTTGATATCTATGGAAATTTAAAGACTGATTTTGATGCCTCGAAGACGCCGGTGCAATTGACTGTGGACACAGGTGCATTCAATTCTTCGCGGATAGAATCGAAAGAGAGTTTCAAGAATGGTGTGGCTGATATCAGCAAGATGAATATTGTCTATGATGGGCATAGCGGGAAGAAGATACTTACTGTATCAAGCAATAATATTTCGGCATCGGCGAATTTGCTTTATAATGGAATTGAGTTTGAACCGGACAAACAGGGGCAACTTGATACAGTCTACGTGGGGGAAGCGAAGACATATGGGGGAATAGTCTTTAATAGAGGTAATCTAACTCCCCTTTATCCCGTGGATATCGTCCAATACTTCCAATCATGCTCAAGTTCTTGCTATGATTCATCAGGTTTTAGAGCACTTGGCCCCGATAGCTCCCTCAGGCATTATATATCGGTGCCGACGGATTCTTTGTCCCTGGATTCCGAGGATACTCTTCGGTTATTCACCATATCAAGATATCTATTTGATGGTGATACTATCTCTGTCGGGAGCAGGAGATATATTCGAATAATTGCTCTTCAGGGATTGGTCCTGAAATATGTAGAAAGTTCTTTCTCCATCGATACTATAATTGCGCCATCCATAATTCGCATGATTTCGTTGCAATTTGAGGCCAATATAGATTTCGATCCATCAAGATATGCCATTGTATTCTATCCTTATTATTATTCCAGCGGGGATGACGAGGACGATGATTATGGAGGCTTAGAAGGTACGTATCAAAGCGGACGAATCGACGGCCGAATACTCACCCTGAATATGTCCTATGTAGAGATTCCAGACATAAAGGAAAAAGGATGGTTTGATGAAGGGTACAGGTCATTAAATGGCGGCCTTTCTGTTTATGAACGAGAGGGAAGGCATAGATATTGGAGGCAATTATATAATTTCGATTCCGTTTATTTTGCCTTCGCGGCTGATTTGGCTTATGTGCCAAATTCTATAAAGCCAAAAGCAGTTTCCCCTGATCGGACAGTTTCTTTTGAATTCGATATAAATCTCACCGGCAAAATAGGCATAGTCTTGGATTCTGTTTTCCTCAAGAATGATTCTGCATTTCAGCTGGTAGATGAAGACACTATTCTATATTCTAAGATATTTTCGGACTCTCAAATTCTTGTGCCGGGAATTAATCATATTAGGACGGGAGATATTCATATTCCAGTGGGGTTGATTAATGAAAAGTCTTCTCCACGATTAATCATCAAGGGCAGCGAGTTATATTCACAACGCACAGACACCGTTTCATTCGGTGATGAGCGCATTTCTGTCTCCGGCTTGCCGCAGATCAAGATCACTTCCGCCGAGCTTCAGACTGTCAATCCCCCGTTTGTGAATTATGGACAGGAATTTTCGGTAAATATCAAAATCGCCAATCTTTCGTCGGATACAATCCCAAATGCTTTTGCTTTCATCATGCCGGAGAATAGCAGTGATACTCTTGCGCTAAGTGATTTATTTGCTTTAATGCCTGCAGACACTATTGAAATTTCTCTTCCCCTTGTGGCGGATTCCATATCCAATCCCGCTAAGACATATCGGGCCTTTATTAATGCGCCAAATATTACAATCCTGCCGGCCGATGACAATACTGCCGTCGTGGCTATTCAATCGCCTGCCGAAATTGAGTTGGAATATATCTTGATGGGAACTTATCGCGAATATGTTGAATTCGGCCAATCATTCTCGTTATTGGTTAAAATGGTTAATAATGGGGAGGCGATGGCATCGTCGGGCGAGGTTAGTATTAGCGCCGGGGATTTTGGTATCGAGAATCCTTCATTTGCTACCATTGATGCCGACAGCTCCGTGCAATGGAATTTGACTGCGCCATCAATATCGGGAGATGCAGAATTGGAAATAAAATTGACGCGAATTCCTCAAGATAGAAATACCGGGCAACCGGCTGGAGTGAAAATTGGAGAACTATTTGTTCCCATAATTATTGAATCCAGTCAGGCTGAATTGGTTGTTAATGGTATTATAGGGAATGCGCCTCTTGTAATTGAGGGAACCACAAGCGAATTATTTACAGTTGAGCTGTATAACAATACCAATAATCCTCTTAATGAAATTGCGCTGAAATCGATTGATATCGAACTAACCGATAGAAAAGGGAATATCATATCGCCTGATTCGATCGTAAGAATTGATTCAACATTTTTCATCGCAGGTGAACAAATATTGGCAACGGCTGAAATTGATGACAAAATTTTACGATTGGTGTTTACTGATTTCAAAATGCCGCCGGGCGGGGAAAGCGATATTACTTTCCGGACGAAATTTAATGAAAAGATTAGCCTTTCCGGCTTTGCATTGAAAGTCGAAAATCAGGATTTCAAGGCGATATTTATTTCAGGGCCAAGACTAAACCAGCCGGTGCCGGTGAGAGGCAAAATTGACAATAATTTCCTAATTTCCGGCAATTTCACGGTAACCCCGCCGTCCTTGGGACAATCATTGATGGTGCGAAATAATCCATTCAATCCGCATATTGAAAAGGCGGAAATCACATATAACCTTGAGAAAGATACCGATGTCTCATTGAGGATTTTTACTTTAACCGGCGAAAAGGTATATGAATCTGAATATGCCTCAGGGATGGTCGGCGCCAAGTTGGGAAATAACCCTATATCATGGAATGGCCAAAATGATAAGGGAAGAATTGTTCTGAATGGCGTGTATATTTTGATTATTAAAGATAACAGTACCGGGCAAACCTACAGTTTAAAATTGGCGGTGATAAAGTAATGAGAGCGCCGGTAAGAATATTTTTGCTGATCGTCATAGGTCTTATTTTGTCGATCGGTTTGGCATTTGCCGGCGATGCCGGGCGGGAGTCGCAGTTTTCTCTCGGAGCCGGAGCCCGGGCTCTTGGCATGGGTGGTGGTTTTGTCGGTCTTGCCGATGATGCCTCAGCCATATATTGGAATCCGGCGGCGCTTTCTTGTCTTGATAATCAAGAAATAAGCCTTCTGCATGTCACTCTTTTTGAGAGCTCAATTTATGATGTCGCCAACTATGTTTATCCGCATCCCAAATTGGGGGGATTTGGATTTTCTTTTATGAGAATGGGAACGAGCAATATTATTAGAAGGCAGGATTGGGAAAATCTTGGGGAATTCTCATATTCAGTATGGCAGATGATGTTTGGATATGGTCGCACTCTTGAAGGTGGATATTCAATCGGATCGACCCTGAAAGTGGTGGGCCAAACAATGGATAATAGTTCATCAAACGGCCTTGGCCTGGATATTGCGTTTTATAAGGCTTTCAATAAAAATATTTCTGTCGGCGTTAATTTCCAGGATATGCTTGCGCCACGCCTTCATCTTGGGGATACCCTTGAAAATATTCCAATGGCGATTCTTGGGGGAGCGGCATTCAAAAATATTGAATTGGGCGATGGCTTCCGCCATAATTTGGCATTGGAATTTGAAAAGCCGGAAAACCGCTCGCTCAAGTTGCATATCGGCGTAGAATCCGTATATCGTAACTATCTGGCTTTGCGGACAGGATATGACAGAGATAACCTATCGTTTGGCTTTGGTATATTCTATCAGCGGTTCCGTCTTGATTATGCCTATAAATTTATGGACGGCCTTACTGATTCTCATAGGTTGGGTCTTTCAATAAACATCGGAGTATCCGTCTCTGAAAAAATAAAAAGGGAAAAAGAGCTTGAGAGCGCCCGCGGCAGTACCCTTATATTGGATGACCGGAAGCGGCAATTCCAATTCTTTAAAGAAATTGCAGACAAATATTATCATAATAATTCAAACGATTCGGCTTATATTTATTATCACCGGGCGCTCGCTTTTAATGAAGATGATAAGGACAGCAAACATCGCATCTCCAATATAGAAAAAACGCGAAAATCGCTTCAAGAAACAGCTCAAAAGGAGATGTCGAGAATTGATATTGTCCAGCCTATACTTGACGGCTATTATTCGCAAGCGGAAAGTTTTGCCAGTAAGGGCGCCTATGTGGCTTCATTGGAGATGATTGATCTCGCACTTCAGGCTTCACCGGATAATCCCAAATTCATCTCCCTCAGAGACAGTACAATACAATTACGTGAAAAGGAAATTAAGCGCTTGATGGATGATGCTTTAAAATCAGAAAAAGACGGCCGCTATGCCGATGCCCTCACTTTTTATAATCGTATTCTTGAATTATCTCCCAATAATACCGCAGTCCGGCAGTTGATAAGCAGAACATCCAACGAATTAAATAATGCCCAACTTATTAGCAAAGGTATGGAGCAGTTTACGCTGGGGAATTTTTCGGGCGCCAAAAATAGTTTTGAAGAGGCTCTGAAAACCGATCCTAACAATCCGGTGGCAAAAGAATATCTGGATAAGATTTTATCTCTGATGAAAGAAGTCTCCGAGCTTGAAGATCTGCAGAAGGATGAATCTGTCTGGAAATTATATTTGGCGGCTTTGGAGCATTTCCGCAACGGTGATTACGAAAAGGCCATCCAACTTTGGGAAGAAGTGCTGAAATATTATCCCGGCAACAAAAATACCATCAACAATATCGAACAGGCCAAACTAAGGTTAAAAACCAGGGAATAATTTAAACAGCGGCGGGGCTCTTTTATATTGAAATAAATCCGGTTGACCTGTACCTTTTAGGCAATGTTTCGGAAACCAATAAAAGAAATCAACGCCGAATACCTGGCCGAAGAGAAATTTCTCCTTTCCATTCAAAATCTGGTTCGAGAGACCTGCGCCGGCGCAGGTATGTCTCGCAAAGATGTCAGCGCTATTACATTGGCAATCGAAGAGGGCGTCACCAACATTATCAGGCATGCCTATTTATATGAAAAGGGCATGGTTCGAATCCGAATCGTAATATTCCAAAAAAGAGTTATCTTTTCCTTAATCGACGAGGGACGATCTTTTCATCCGGAAAGTAGCGAAAAGCTTGATTTGAAAAAAATGGTTGATTCCGGGCGCAAAGGCGGACTTGGATTTTACATGATCGGCAAAATAATGGATTCGGTCGAATATATTTCTACGCCGAAATTTAATGAATTACGGATGACCAAGAGGATATCATCTCAGCCGGAACAATCCCGCTTGTTTTTTAGCAGAATGTTTACTTTAAGAGCCAAGTTTTCGATTTATACCTTTGTTATTATGCTGATTATAATTGCGAGTTCCTATCTTTTTATCAACAACAGAAGTGTAAAGAAAATATATGAGCACCTCCATGATACGGTAGGTTCCCTCTCAAAGACGCTGGCGGCCCAGATGGCAGGACATATATTGAATCATCGCTCCGATGTGGAATTTGATGAGCTGGTTATAAGCTACCTTGCCGCCAATCCGGAATTGGCCACCATAGTTCTTACCGACTCGAGCGGAAACATCCTTGCCGATAGCCGCGATATTAGAAACCTTCGCAAAAAGTATAATGCGCCGGAGGGGATAAATCCCGAAAAATTTGGCCGACCCCAGCCATATAATGAAAATGGTGAAAAATATTATTATATGGTTAAGCAGGTTATTGGCGGCGATAATCTCTTTGGACATGTGCATATCTCTTATTCCGATCATCTTTATATGCAAGAGATTTCTTCGGAACGAAAGAAAATTATATTGCTTACAATGATAGGACTGGCGATAGGGATAGGCGGGATATATCTTTTGTCGAATTATTTTGTCAGTCCAATCATCAGAATAACCGAACGAGTCCGTAAATTTAGTTCCGGCGATATAGACACCGAACTTCCCCCCGAAGGGGTGGAGGAATATTTTGAAATTTCCAAAGCGCTGAATGAAATGCTCAGCCGATTGCGCCGGGATAGAGAAAATATTGTGGAACGCGAAAAAGTTGCCAAAGAAATAGAGGTTGCCGGTCAGATTCAGAGAATGCTTTTGCCGGTCAGGCTTCCACAAATCCCGGGATTAAGTCTTGATGCCTATTATCGGGCGGCCTCGCGAATCAGCGGCGATTTGTATGATATTTTCCAAATTGACAAATCCAATTATTGTCTTTTGATAGCTGATGTTTCCGGCAAAGGTGTTCCCGCCTCCCTGGTAATGTCGGTCGTGAGGACAGTGATTCGGATAGAGGCGAAAGGCAAGCTATCTTCTCATCAGATATTGGTTGATGTGAATGAATTTATAAAAGATGATATTCCCCCAGGCATTTTTATTACAGCCTTTCTCGCCGTTTTTAATTCTGATACCCGTCAAATGAATTTTGTTTCTGCAGGGCACAATCCACTGATTTATCTAAGAAATGGTTCCCCCAAAGCCGAACTTATCAATCCCGCCGGCGCCCCTCTTGGCTTGCCTCTCGAGGACAGTAATGGATTCGCAAAAAAACTGGTGGAAAAAAATATGGAAATAGGCAAAGGGGATTTGATGTTTATTTATACCGATGGCGTAACCGAGTCTATGAATCGTAATAACCAAAAATACGGTTTGGAGAGGTTGACAACCCTTTTTAATGATAAAATTTCCCCCAATAATTACTCGGAACCACGCCAAATATCCGAGGTGATTCTTGCCGATATTGACCAATATGCTGGAATGGCGGTTCAAAATGATGATATTACATTTATTACGATTTGTTCTGTAAATTATAATGTGGAGGGGTCGGGAAAGTCAGTGGAATCGGAAAATATCGGCTAAGAGTTTGAGGATTAAGATAATAACGGGGGCAATGGGGGGATTGATCCAAAAAATTTTAATTCCCTATTTTTTACTTTTTTAATTATAATAAACTATATGGAAAATATCAGAATTTCCGTTTCCGAAAGTGGTCAAGAAGACAGTTTTTCGGTAATTAGGGTTGATGGCGTAATTGATACTCTCACGGCCACCAAACTCGAAGAGGTCTTGGATAGGCTCCTTCAGCGGGATAGATTTAATATTATTCTTGATCTGGCCGGCGTGGATTATATTTCATCGGCAGGCTGGGGGATATTCATTTCCCGCATAAAAGAGATCAGGGAAAATAAGGGTGATATCAAACTGGCCAACATGATTCCCAACGTATTTGAGATTTATGAACTTCTCGAGTTTGATAATATTTTAGGCGCCTATGAGAATATAAATTCAGCCAAAACAGCTTTTAATGCTTCGCCCGGAGCGGAGCCGGCAAAAAAAAAAGACCAAGCGGTAGGAGCCCGGACAATAGTTGAGGAATTGCCATCTGGATTTGAGATGGTATCCAAATCAAAGGGCAATTTGCCGTCGGGTGGTATGGAGTCGAAAGCTCCGGATTCTCAATTGGAGGAGGCGGTGCTTAATGCCGTAAGAGAAGACCCATTTTATTCAATTTCGGAGATTAAATTGGTCATTAGAGAAACAGCGCCAAATTGCCGAATAGGATGGTGGGGAATATTCAATATTCTAAGGAGACATAAACTGATTTTCCGCCGCTCCCGTTTTCTTTATGCCCGCAAATGGCGGAAACGTTCCTAATATTAAAGGGACATAATTGAAATTTAATTTATAACTAAAGAATCCTTATTTAACTTATGTTGGAAAAGGTATTAATAGGTTTTCTCGCATTTTTGGTGGTGATTTTATTGTACCTTGCTTGGCGCCGGCGGCGTGATGATAAAGGTACCATTCAGCTAAGTGGGGCGGCCATAGATGAATTAATGAAGGCTATGCTGAACAATATAAAAGCGGGCCGGATTTCGGATATAGCCGGCATGGTCTCAAATGTGCTTAAAGAATATCTTGCCTGCGAAAAAATATTATTCTTGAAATATTATAGAGCGCATCTTGAGGTCAATTTTATGCATGGCCTGCTGAATCCTCAAAGAGAAAAATTACGTCTTAAGGTGACCCCCGACTTGCAGAATAAACTTAAAGCCTTTAATAGGATTGCAGATATAAATGAACTATCACCCGTTCTGCCTGATGCCAATTTGAAATATCTTCAAAATCTTGGTTTAGGTTATTATTTCCCTGTTTATCTTAGGGATAATTTATATGGATTGTATTTTGTCAAAACCAATCTGTCGCTTAACAATCCCTCCTTGCAGTTTTTATCGACGGCGTTGGCATTCAGCCTTTCCACCGCATATCATATAGTAGTTCAAGAACAGCAGCTAAAAAAGTATGAAGACAGAGTTCAAAAATTAATGGCCGACCATGGCAAGAAGTCGCATCCAAAAACAGCTCCCTCGCGCGAGGTTATAAGATTACTCAAAATTAAAAATAGCCGTCAACTTATTCCGGAATTGATGGCCACTTTACGAAAGGAATGCGAGTTTTCCAAGTTGGCATTTTATGTTCAGTCGGATGCCTCTGATGAGTCGATTATCTCAGCATGTTGGAATATTGATGCCGACTCTGATCGAACTCTTAAGGAGAATTATGTCAATCTGGCGGAGAATATTGAAACAGATAGAATATTCAGCTTGGATGAATTATCAAAATCAGAAAAAGGATTTGTTAATCAAATTCGAAAGTTAAAAGATAATGAACTGAAATATCTGACGGCAATCAACTGGGGGGGGAAGAAGAAAGCCATTCTGGCCTGGAATGGCCAGATGGCGGTTGAAGATGTTACTGCACGCTTGAAGTGTTTTAGCGCTGAAGCGATACCATTAATGGAAAACGCCGTGCAGTTTGAAAAGGTTGAGGAGATGTGTCATACCGATGGCCTTACCGGCTTACATAATTTTCGATATTTTCAGAAGCGCATGTATGAAGAATTCATGCGTGCTCAGCGATATAAACGAAATCTCGCTCTATTGATTTTTGATATTGATGACCTTAAACTGGTGAATGATAAGTATGGACATTTGGCTGGAGATGCCTTGCTAAAGTCGTTTGGTCAAATATTATCGGATTCTGTTCGTTCCATTGATGTGGTTTCAAGATATGGAGGGGATGAGTTTTGTTTGATAATGCCCGAGGCTAATAGGCAAAAGGCCGGCTTTTTTATGGAGAGAATTCGAGAGAAGATTGCGAGCAATCAAGTGGAATCTCATTCGCTCTGGGGAGAAGAGAAATATTCGGTGTCTATTGGGGCGGCGGTTTATCCGATAGATGCCAATACTGTCGAGAATCTGATAAATTCCGCCGACATGGCCCTGTTGAAGGCAAAATCGGAGGGGAGAAATTGTTCAAAGCTATATACTTCCGAGATGGAACGAAAAGAATGAATTTTATTGCTCAAACAAAGATTAAGTATGTATAATAACCGCCTAAATAGATAATTGCAATATGCCGATTTTATAGAATGAATACCAGAGGATGTGTTGAAAAAGCCCCGTTCTCGCGCCATAGTCCGCCGCGGCGGATCTCCCTACGGAATTGTCTTAGTTTTTCGATCGGGATCCGGCAACTGCCGAACCAACCGCGGGTTGAGTGGGTTTTTCAACAACCCCCAGAGGATGGTTGACTAATTATCGAAGAGGAAATATGGAAGGAAAATCAAAGCAGGGAAGATATTCAATCTTGGGTCTGATCATAATATTTCTATTTATCCCGCTAACGGTATTTTCACAGTCAGAACAATCTTATCAGGTTGGTTCCGACGATGTTCTTGAGATTAAATTTTGGCAGGATCGTACGCTTGATGCTGTTGTCAAAGTAAGACAGGACGGCAAAATTTCCCTGGATATTGCCGGCGAAATTGATGCGGCGGGATTGACGACTTCCGATCTTGAGAAAAAAATTGTGAAACAGATATCACGCTATAATAGCGCCATTTCCCAAGCTGTGGTGAGAGTAATAGAGTTTAATAGCCGGCGGGTATTTGTTTCCGGACAGATAAGGACTCCCGGAAGATATACTTTTGAAAAAATACCTGATTTGTGGACAATCATAAATGAAGCGGGCGGAGTGACTGAGTTTGGTGACCTAACCCGAGTCCTGATTATACGCGGTGGAGCCGATGCCGGCAAGGTTGAAGTGGTGAATGTTTCGGGACTTGTTACATCAGGCAAAATGAATGAACTGCCGAAATTGCGGGCTGGTGATACCATAGAAATCCCCCGAACCCCTGCCGGACTTCCGGCCCCTGCTTTATCTGACCAATCGGCTCAAAAAAATCTTTTTTATATTGTCGGTGAAGTAATAAACCCCGGCTCAATTCCGTTGGAAAAAAATACCGACTTGCTCGATGGAATTGCACTGGCGGGTGGCCCATCGGAATTTGCAGATTTGAGAAAGGTGACGGTAATATCCAAGGATGGATTAAAAACCCAAACGCTTAAGGTCAATCTCAAAAGGTACCAGGAGAGCGGTCGGCCAGGAAGATATTTCCTGCGTCCTGAGGATACGATTATTCTTCAACGAGCCAGTCGTGGATTTTTGGGGATTGAATCGATTACCGGTTGGGTGGCGGTAATTGCAGGAATCGGCTCTGTGGTATTGATTGCCGATCGGCTTGGATGGTTTGGTTTAGGCGAGGATGCAACTCCTACGGCAACCGCACCATGATTGGCCGTCCTAATAAACTGATGGGTAGAGAGGAGAATAAGATGGAATCATATAGGCTCGACAGCAAAATAGTTGAAGAGGATAAGGAATATCTGATTCAGACCGTCAATGATTCAAATGAGGGGGTCATAAAGACATCGCTTTTTGTAAATGGAGAGTTGCTTGATTCCTGTGTATTGCCTCATTCTGATGAGATCAGCGATGGAGATTTGCTGAATCTTGTTAAAAACACTCATGTCGATAAAAAAACCGAACTTGAGTATTTGCTTCGAAGCTATAAAGATATAGTCGGCGGCGGCAAGCCGGAAATGATGTATCATCTTGGCGTCGCTCTGTTCTTTAAGAGAATGTATTATCAGGCGAGGCAATTATTTCAATCCGCTGTAAAACAGAAACATGATTATCATGAGGCCTTTTTCTTCTTAGCTCAATCGGAACTTGCTTCAGGTCATATTGATGCGGCCATAAAAGCCGGAATTAAGGCCGTGGAATTGCGGCCTCATTTTGCCGACTATCGCAATATTTTGGGAGAAGCCTACTTAACCTCGGGTTCATGCAAAAGGGCGGTTATCGAGTTTGAAGAAGCCATAAGAGAAAATATTTATTATGCCGATGCCTATTTTGATCTTGCCATAGCCTATTTGCTGAATGCCGTGAACCGGGAGGATTTTGAGATGTATCCCGACCTCACCACCCGGACGATTGATGTACTAAAAAAAGCGACACTTATTAATCCAAATTATAAAACATCCGCATACGACGAAGCGGTGGCCGCGCTGACTGCAGGGCAACTTAAAAGGGCGCATTCTCTTTTAAAGGCCGTTCGTGAAGAAAAAAAGGAGATGTATAGGCAGGAAAAATCGGCGCATTTTAATAGATTTCTAATGTATACGGATTGGATTTCGTATAATAATATTATAGAGAGAATAAACCATTTAGAGCGAGAAATTGAAAAAAATCCCGGATATGTTGACCTGTACAATGAACTTGCGGTTTCATATTTACATCAGGCAAAGTTCAGCTGGCAGAAAGGTATAGAGCATTTCAAAAAAGCATTGGATATAAACCCGCAATTGGGCAAGGCGAAAAGGTCGTTGGAATTATCCGAGGAATTTTCATTGAAACTGGCCGATGCCGTTTTTGATATAACCGAGAGACAATGATATAGGAGCAAACATTGGCCAAAGAAAAGTCCAAAATTTCAATAAGTGATTTGTATGATGCCGAAGCTCCTGAGGCTTCGGAATTTCGCCGGCTACTGCATAATCTAAATAATGTCCTTTCTGAGAATGACAAGCGGGCAATTTTAGTGACCTCCGCTATGGGTTCGGAGGGAAAATCAATTATATCTTCATATCTGGCGATGACATCATCAAGACATAAGAATAAGAAGACACTTTTGGTGGATTTTGACCTTCGACGGCCAACCATACATAAACTTTTTTCAATGCCAAGGGATGGCGGCTTATCAGATGTCTTATTAAATGGCCAATCTGCCAGAAAGATGATTAAAAATTCGTCGCTTGAAAATCTGGATATTTTGACCGCCGGCAAGGCGATTCCCAATCCCTCTGATATTATCAATGGCCCTGCCATTCATAAAATCATTGAGGAAATGAAATTTTATTATGAATTGATTGTTTTGGATTCATCCCCGATGATACCCGTATCAGACCCATTATTGATATTGGAAGAGGTCGATGGTGTGGTGATTGTGGTAAAGGCGGGAGCGACTCCGCGCGGGGTGATTCGTAGAGCTTGTGATTTATTAATTCCTTATAAGAAAAAAGTAATGGGCGTGGTTGTCAATAATCTAACCCATTCCTTACCCTATTACTATAACTACAATTACTATGGTTATCAATATAAACCCACGAAAGAGTAGGCAAGGGTGTCTCATCCTTACTGCTTCGTCAAGTAATTATGACTATGATTACGAATATATTAACGGTCGATTTGGAAGACTGGTTTGTCGTAGAAAATCTTAAGGGGAATATTGATTATCAAGAATGGGACGAGCTTCCTTCAAGAGTTGTGGGAAATACCGAAAGGCTTCTTGAACTTTTCAGTCAATATAATGTAAGAGCGACATTTTTTGTCCTTGGTTGGGTGGCGGATAGATTCCCGCATTTGGTCAGTAATATTGCCCATAATGGTCATGAAATCGCCTGTCATAGCTTTCGGCATCTAATGGTGAGTAGTGTAGGACAGGATGTATTCCGCTCTGATACGGAAATGGCGATTCAAGCCATAAAAAGAGCCTGCGGTATTGCCCCGATGGGCTATCGCGCCCCAAGCTGGTCGATAAATTCATCCACACCATGGGCTTTTGAAATTTTGGCCCAATTGGGGTTTATGTATGACTCCTCAATTTTTCCGGTTAAGCATGATATTTATGGCGACCCGCATGGTCCCCGTGAAATATTTCGAATGCGGTTGGAAAGTGGAAGATTACTCTATGAAATCCCGGCATCGACCATAAATATTTTGGGTAAAAATCTGCCGGTATGCGGCGGCGGCTATCTGCGCCATTCACCGCTTTGGTACACAATCGGCATCATGAAAAGATTGAACAACGCGGGAAAGCCGGCTGTTGTCTATGTTCATCCATGGGAGTTTGATAATGAATTACCTCGTTTGAAAGGGTTGACGATGTTTCAGAAATATCGCCAATATGGAGCTATTCCTAACCTCTTAAGGAAACTGGACAGGTTATTGAATGAATTTGAATTCTGCCCAGCCCGGGAATATATTGATAAATTGACGCGCAAACCGATTGGATTTGAAAGAAATGTATAGAAGCCAAGTCGCAGTATTAAAAACTGATTCGGCCAATATTATTGGGGATTATCGCAAACTTCTCGAGTTGGTTAACTACCGTTCAATAATTAATCCCGATAAGAAAACCGTCATAAAGCTGAATCTTTCTTGGACAAAATATTTCCCCGCATGCTCGTCACAGCCTTGGCAGGTGGAAGGAATGGTTAAGACTCTTGTCGAGGATGGCTACTCTCGCAAAAAATTATTTCCTTTGGAAAATAAGACAGTGGTTACCAACCCATGGAAAGGGGCAAAGAATAATCGCTGGTTGCCGGTACTTGATAAATATGGATTAACCTTTACGGCTCTTCCCGAAGTTGAATGGACCGTCTATAATTTCAAAGAAAAATTGCTCAAATTGAATGAAATTTTTCCCGAGGGGATTGAGATTCCCAAGATATATATCGGCAAACAGATAATTCATCTCCCCACCATTAAGACCCACGGTCATTCAACCACCACCGGCGCCATCAAGAACTCTTTTGGCGGATTGCTGAAAGAGGTTCGTCACTATGCCCACAAATATATGCATGAGGTACTGGTTGACTTGATGATTATGCAAAAGGAATTGCATCCGAGCATCTTGGCGGTTATGGATGGAACGGTATGCGGTGACGGCGCCGGACCTAGGACGATGACGCCGCATGTCAAGAATTTCATTCTGGCATCAGGAGATTCAGTCGCCATTGATGCCATCTCCGCACAATTAATGGGATTTGATCCAATGTCTATTCCTTATATTAGAATGTGTCATGAAAGGGGACTGGGAGTAGGGGACCCAAAAGAGATTGAAATTTTGGGACATGATATTACCGGAATCAATTTTGGCTTCCACACTAAGAAATCATTTGTAATATGGGGCGACCAGTTGCTTCGCAAGGGACCCCTTAAATTCCTCGAAAAAATAGCTCTTCATTCTCCGCTGGTTTTCTGGGCGCCTATGGCGAGCAATATTTATCATGATTGGTTCTGGTATCCGATTGTAGGGAAATCAATTATTCGCAAATTTTCTCAGACTGAGTGGGGCCGGTTATTTAAGGCGTATAAGAAGAAATAAACCAACGACTGCGGCAATACAACAGACAGACGTGTTCGGCCGTAGGGGCTTGATTCATTAAGCCCTCGCCCAACCCTACACATAGGGTTTGATAAATCAAACCCCTACGGAAAAAACACCCCATCAAATCAGGGCAACCTCAGTTTCGACCTACAACTCGATAATTATAATTCAGATGGCATTTTTATTGAAATATCGCTTGACTACAAACTGTATAATTGATACATAGTTATAAGTATTCCGAGGAGGATTGAAGATGAAAAAATTAATCGCTATGACATTAATGGGGCTGATGTTTTTTGGTATTTCTGAGGCGCGTAAACAGCAGGATTTGGCGGGCAAAGTAGAGAATGCGACATACTCCGACGGCAAATATAATTTTTCAATGGGGATTCCATCAACTTGGGATTTTAGCATAAAGAAGGACAAGAGCCCAATTAGAATGACCTTGAGCAAGAAATCGTATGATATTCCAATTCAGTTCCAACATGCGCCGAATTATACCACTATTCCCAAGATTATGGTTTATGTTGATACAACAAATTTGAGCACAGAGCAGTTCATAGATTCGCTTCTATCCAATAAATTCAATTCAAAGCAGAAGAATGCGCTTCTGAATGAATTTCCGGTTTTATATGGGGATTTCATACTGAAAAGGCGTATTAAGATTCAGGTTGGGGATGTGGTTGGCGGACGTATTTCGGGGCAGACCAAATATACCAAAGAGGTTCAAAGACAGGGCTCCGAATCTGATTTGGCCGATGTTGTTACTGATTTCTATGGCGGTTCCGTGTTCTTCATAAAAAATGGAAACAATATAATTATTTTTCATTTGATTTGTGAGTGGCGGTATTTTGAAGTCATCGATAAAGATTTTGCCGAAATATTAAATGGATTTAAATTGGGCAAGTGACAGGGAGATGTATTATAAATTATCCTGCTTATGATTCAAAGCCTTAAAAGATTAAATTTCCAGATACTGAATTTTGAGGAAGATATGGGCAGTTTCAAGGAGGAAATATGTGGGTTTTCAGGGCAATCCTGATTCTGGTTATTATTGCAGTAATTGTCGGTTTTGCTGTCTATAATAGTGGACCGGGTCAGACTGTCGATGTTGACCTTATGTGGACAAAACGATTTGATGTCCCAATCATAACGGTTGTTTTTTGGTCATTTCTTCTTGGCTCGGTGGTATCTCTCCTTCTATTCATTTCGGTTTATCTAAAACAATCCAATCAATTGCGCGAAACCAATAGGGCCATCAAAGGATTGCAGGCCGAAGTTACATCTTTGAGGAATAGGCCAATAGAAGAGGCCAAAGATTTAATTGAGAAAAAGGGTGGATTTTTGGAGTAAGCCATGGATAGCCTTGTCATAATCTTTTTGCTCGCGATAATCGCATTGATATTCATATATATTTATTATGACCGTCTAAAAAAAGAAAAAAAGGGCATAGACCCCACCTTATATATTGATGCCCTAAAAGCACTTCTTGATGGCCAAGAAGATAAAGCCTTCAGCAAATTCCGTGATGTTGTCGCTGAGGACAGCAGTAATGTCGATGCCTATGTCCGCATTGGGGATATTTTGCGGAAATATAATAAGCCGGATAAAGCCCTGCAGGTGCATAAGGATTTAACAATCAGACATGGCCTCACGGTTGATGATAAAAAAGTTATTCTGCGGGCATTGACGGAGGACTTCATTTTACTAAAAGATATCCCACAGGCCAAGTCAGCCCTAAAAGAGCTTCTTGCCATTGAAGGCAACAGCCATTGGGCGGCTGAGAAGCTTCTTGAAATTTATGCGCAAACCGGAGAATGGGAAGAGGCCTTTGAAATTAAAGAAAGACTAATAAAGCTTGAGGGCGGCAAATCCAAAAGCGGGCTTGCCATATACAAATTTCTTCAGGGCGAAAAACTCTATAATGAAAAGGAATATCACAAAGCTCGAATTCATTTTAAAGAGGCAATAAATATCGACCCCACCTGCGTTCCGGCCTATATTTTTGTCGGGGATTCATATCTGGCCGAAAATCGCGAAGAAAATGCGGTTGAATTCTGGAAAAAATTAATCAAAAATGTCCCTGAGGCTGCACATTTTGTTTTAGGGCGACTTAAAAGAGCCCTCTTTGATATAGGGAAATTTGGGGAGATATCAAGCATCTGTATTGAAATTCTTGAAATCTCGCCCAAGAATCTTGATGCACGTCTGACTCTTGCGGAATATCATTATAAAAAAGGCGAATATTCGGTTGCCTCAGAGCATCTAACTCAAGCCATGGATGACCATCCCGATTCATATCTTCCGGTTCTGGATCTGGCCAAATTATACTTAACGTTGGGAGATAAAAAGAAATTGGCCGATCTAATCAACCGACTTGACGAACATCGGGAGGCGGTGGAAAATGAATACCATTGCACCCGATGCGGGCATAAATCAAAAACCAAAAAATGGCTCTGCCCCTCATGCAAGGCGGTTGACAGTTTTATTAACTGATGATTCGCTCTATTCTTCCCGTTTTCCTAACCCTTCTTTTGGCGACAAAGGGTTTGGCATCATCTGAAATAATTGAGTTGATTAATAGGGGCGAGATTGAAGAAGCCCGGGAGTTGATAGTGAAATCCACATCGGCATCACGCCGCGATGGGACTATTCTCTTTGCTCAGGCGCTGATTGAACAAAATGGTGCAAGGAGTATGGAATTGCTAAAGGCGGGAGAATCTGCCGGGATTGACCCAGAATATAAAGAAACCGCAGAGCGACTGAAGGCGGACTTTTATCTTGCCAAGCATGAATACAAACAGGTGGGCGAAATTGCCGGTAATTATCTCAAGCAGTATGAAAATGGAAAGTATCGGAATCAAATGATGCGAATGGCGGCATTATCTTATGAACTTGAGGGATTCCCTGAGAAGGCAGAGAATTTGCGAACAAAATTGGCAAAAGAAAATCCCGATTCCGAATATGGTTCTATCGGAAAATTGGACCGAGCAAGTTATCTTTTTAATGCCAAAAAATATGATGAAACTGCCAAATTATGCCGAAAGCTCTCCTCGTCGAAAGCTGATATTATTTCAGCCCCGGCTACTTATCTGTTATCACTTTCCGTTTTGAAACAGGGTGAGGTGGATAATGCCATTTTTCATTATAATCTCCTGAAAGAGCAGTACACTGATGCGATAGGTCTTGATGAACTGATGGATGAGATGGGTCAGATTGAGAGCCGGATGGATGATCAAAATGCGGAAAAAATAACCGGCACCATATATTCAATTCAAGCAGGGGTGTTTTCCAATCGGGATAATGCCAAGAATCTCGCCAAAAGGATGAAGCAATTTGGCGAGACGGTGGAAATTAAAGACAAGAATATTTCGGGAAAAAAGTATTTTGTTGTTTTTGTGGGCAAATTTTCCTCCACGGATAAGGCGATGGCATTCAAAAGCCGTCTTGAAAAATCTGAGAAGGAAGCTTTTCAGGTTGTGGCCAGATGAAATCCCCAAATTCGACCGGCGGTGCATTGACGCCGTTGATGCGTCAGTATAATCGAATTAAATCTCAGTATCCCGATAAGATATTATTTTTCCGGATGGGGGATTTTTATGAAATGTTTGGCGATGATGCTATCAAAGCGGCGCCGATTCTAAATGTGGTGTTGACATCAAGAGGAAACATCAATGGAGAAAAAATACCGTTGGCGGGAGTTCCCTATCATGCGGCGGAAAAGTACATCGCCAGATTATTATCTGCAGGCGAAAAAGTGGTCGTTGTCGAGCAGACTGAGGATCCCAAGCTTGCCAAAGGCGTAGTAAAAAGAGAAGTGGTCGAAATTTTAACGCCGGGGACGGCCACAATTGAGGGTGTAACCGGCGAAACAACCCCGTTATATCTTGCCGCCGTTTTCTCTGATAATCCAAAATTGCTGGGGCTGTCATATATTGATCTTATGAGCGGGAAATTCTTTTTGGATGAGAATTCCCATGATGCAATTTATGAAAGATTGAAGATACTTTCACCTCAGGAGATACTCTATCCGCAGTCATCCGAAAGCCCGGATAACTATGACGCTTTGAAGAAATATTGTAGTGATAAATTGACCGCCTATGAAGAATGGAATTTTGATTATCGAGCCGCAGAAAGGGAGTTATCGGAATTTTTCGGCGTTAGTACATTGGAGGGGTTCGGTATTGGGGAATTGAAGTATGGTTTGGCGTCAGCCGGAGCGATTTATAGATATCTTCGTGAAAATAACCGCACCAAACTGGATCATGTTAAAAAATTGACGCGGGTAGAATCCGATCAATATATGGGCCTTGATTATAGCACGGTCAGAAACTTGGAACTAATTCGGAATCTGGCTGAGGGAACCGAGAAGGATTCTCTGTTTCAGTCCATAAACCGGACCGCCTCGGCCGGCGGAGCGCGCAAGCTAAAAGAAAGTCTTCTGCGTCCATTTGTTAAGATTAAGCCGATTATTTATCGTCAAGAAGGGGTGAAGGAACTTTATCGCAGGCGCGAAACCGCACTTAGTCTGTCAGAAATTTTAAGGCATTTGCCTGATTTAGAGAGGCTGGCAGGCCGTCTTGGGATGAGGAAAATCAATCCGCGTCAACTGGCGGCAATTGCCGACGGTTTGAATGTCGGAAATAAAATAATCGATTTAATCAAGGATCTGAAATCGGATATATTTATCGATATACAAAGGGCATATCCGGATTGTGCTGTAATATCATCCCTTATCTTGGGAGCGCTTGCCGAAGAACCTCCATTAGTAGCGAATAAAGGCGGAATTATAAAGGCGGGATATTCTGCGGAACTTGATAATCTAAAAAACTCCGTTAAAGATGCCCGCGATTATATTGCATCATTGCAGAAAACTGAACGTGAAAGAACGGGAATACCATCATTAAGGGTGAGCTTTAACAAAGTTTTTGGGTATTATATTGAGGTAACCAGAACACATCTTGAGAAAATTCCGCCAGATTATATTAGGAAGCAGACCTTGGTTAATGCCGAAAGGTTCATCACCAATGAACTCAAAGAGAAAGAGGATTTAATTCTGGCGGCGGAAGAAAAGATTTTTGACCTTGAGGAGAGATTATTTAATGAGCTGGTCGATAAGGTTGCCTTTCATATAGAAGATATTTTACTGGCCGCCGGATTTTTATCCGAGCTTGATTTGGTAGCATCATTGGCCAATTTAGCCTCGGAACGAGGCTATTGCTGTCCTGTAATTGATGATTCATTTGATATTGAAATAGTAGATGGCCGTCATGCTGTAATAGAGGAGATTTTACCGCCGGGCAGTTTTATCTCGAATGACTTATCACTGTCATTGGATAAAAATAGAATAATGATTCTCACCGGGCCGAATATGTCCGGTAAGTCAACCTTTCTTCGGCAAGATGGCCTGATTGTAATAATGGCACAAATCGGATCGTTTGTACCTGCGGAAAAAGCGCGCATCGGGCTGGTCGATAGAGTTTTCACACGCGTTGGCGCTATTGACCATCTGGCGCGCGGTCAATCGACATTTCTGGTAGAAATGATAGAGACTTCCAATATTCTTCATAATGCCACTGACAGATCGCTTATTCTGCTTGATGAAGTCGGTCGTGGGACATCGACCTTTGATGGGTTATCTATTGCATGGTCGGTTGTGGAATATATTAATGAGCAAATAAAGGCCAGAACTATTTTTGCAACCCATTATCATGAATTGACAGGACTGGCGGCCCTATACGAAAGGGTTGTCAATTATCAAGTTTCGGTAAAAAGGTGGGAGGATAGTATAATTTTTTTGCATAAAATAATTCCGGGCGGTTGTGATGACTCCTATGGAATTGAAGTGGCTCGTTTGGCGGGAATTCCCAAATCCACCTTAAACCGCTCTAAGGAGCTTTTGCGACTTCTTGAATCAGGGAAATTTTCTCAATCGGAGTTGGCCAAGGGAATTCATAAAACCATAAATCAGCGAACATTATTTGACCCGGCGCCATCGCTTATTGAAGAAGAATTAAAAAAGATTGATATCAATTCTATCACACCTTTAGATGCGCTTAGTATATTGGGCAAACTCAAGAGGGAAATTGGTGAAAAATAGTCCTCTGAATGCAACAAGAAGGCGAATACGACCGCTACCGGAAAGGCTTGTCAATAAGATTGCCGCCGGTGAGGTGATAGAAAGGCCTGCGGCCGTGTTGAAGGAGTTGGTGGAGAACTCTATTGATGCCGAATCCACCCAAATTGATATCGTGGTGGAAAAATCAGGGACAAAACTAATTTCAGTTACCGATAACGGTGGCGGCATTGAACCGGAGCAAGTGGAGATAGCCTTTTCTCGTCATGCCACCAGTAAAATAAGCGACTTTGCCGATTTGGATCAGCTTCGCAGTTACGGATTCAGAGGCGAGGCCCTGCCATCAATTGCCTCAATTTCGCGCACAATTATGATTACCAAAACAGCTATGGCCGAAGGCGGTATGAAGTTGATAATTGAAGGGGGGGTGGTACAAAGTCTGAAACCGGTATCGGCTCCGAATGGAACCAAGGTTGAGGTTGAAAATCTATTCTTCAATACGCCGGCACGCCGCAAATTTTTGAAAGCAGAAACGACAGAAGCAAGACATTTAACCCGAAATGCAATCGCCTTGGCCTTAGGCGCGGCCAATGTTAGATTCAGTTATAGCTTGAATGGTAGAAAGGTTTTTGCTTTAGATGAATCTCATTCCGATGAAAAAATACGAACTGGACATATCCTTTTTGGCGATAGAAATTTTGACCTTTATGAGATTATCTCCGCAAGTGATTCCTTGAAAATTCGAGGATTTTTAAGTCAAACACAGGATTGTCGCCAAAATCAATATGGGTTGTACCTATTTATAAATGGAAGATATATAAAATCGCAGACATTGGTTCATGCCATAACTTCCGGCTATGGAGAGTTATTGCCGCGCGGGCATTATCCGGCCGGAACGGTATTCCTTGAAATTGACCCTCTCAAGGTCGATGTGAATGTTCATCCTACCAAAGCGGAAGTCCGTTTATCCGATGAAAAGCTGATTCATGATCTCTTATATCAAGCGGCAAAGAAAGGAACAAGGGGGGCAGGTCAATTCTCATCGGCAGGCTTATTGAATAAGAATGATGATGCTCCGGCGGTTTCAAGTCATGGAAATTTCTCCCCGAGGCATTATGAAAAACCCGGCATTAATGAAGCCTCAAAAATAACACAATCTGAGCTAAAAGAGATTTATGATTGGAGGCCAACAGGAACAATCGAAAGTAATCGGATTAATGATATAGATTCAAAGAAATCGGTAATTCCGGATTCAATAATAGAACATTCTCGCAGTTCTAAAAAAAATTCCGATGTTAATTTCCTTGGTCAATTCGGCGAATTATATTTGATTTTTAATTCCGGTAATGAGGTAATAATTATTGACCAACATACCGCCCATGAAAGGGTTTTATTTGAAGAGACGCTTAAAATCATTGGATCCGGAAATGGCGTGGCGCAGAGTCTCTTATTTCCTATCAATATTGAACTTACGGTTGAACGGTCTGCTCTTTTTGATGAAGCGGCGGAAATTTTGAAATCGATTGGGTTTGAAGTGGAGCCTTTTGGCAGCGGCAATATTTTATTGTCGGCGGTGCCATCAATTCTTGCAAAGAAATCGCCGGAAAAGATATTTTTGGGGATACTTGATGACATTGAATTATTGCATCGAACGGAAGATGATTTGATAAAACGAATTGCTCAATCTATTGCCTGCCGGGCGGCCGTAATGGCTGGAGATAAGATCGGTAGTCAGGAGGCGACGGCCTTATTTTATAGGCTAATGCAATGCGAAAATGGCCAGTCATGTCCACATGGCCGCCCCACCGTTCTCAAGATTTCCAAGGATGAGCTTAATGCCAGATTTGGAAGGAAATAGGCCTATCATTCCGATTCTTACCGGGCCGACGGCATCGGGCAAGACCTCTATTGTAAACCGTCTTTTTGAACTTTATCCCGATTTGCATGTCATTTCTGCTGATTCACGGCAGATTTATAAATACATGGATATTGGAACCGACAAGCCATCCAAGGCGGAAATGGCAAAATATAATTATCATCTTGTCGATTTTGTGGAACCCGGTGAGAGATATACCGCCTTTAATTTTGTGGCGGATGCCAATCGAATATTGGCGGACTTAATTGGCAAAGGGCGTATTCCACTGATTTGTGGCGGCACGGGGCTGTATATAAAATCATTGGTTGATGGGATCGTAGAAATCCCTGAGGATGACCTCTTGATAAGACAAAAATTGGTAGATGAGGCATCACAGCTTGGGCCTAAGTATCTCTATAACAAACTTATGGATATAGACCCGGATGAAGCCTTGAAAATCCACCCCAATAACATTCGAAAAATTATTCGAGCCCTTGAGATTTATTATTTGACCGGAAAACCCAAATCGAAAATTATTGCTGATGGAAATAATGATGTTGATAAATATAATTTTCATATTTATTGTTTAATGCCGGCTCGAAACAAGCTTTATGCGACAATTGAAACACGGATTGACAAAATGATACAAGACGGTCTTCTCAGTGAAGCAACTGCTTTGGGTAAAATGGGTATAAAAGAAAAGATCACGGCAATTAATGTCATAGGGTATAACGAGTTGTTTGAGTATATGGATAATGAAATTTCGCTCGATACAGCCATTAATTTGATAAAGCAAAATAGCCGCAGATTTGCAAAACGCCAGATAACCTGGTTTAAGGGGATGAACAAAGTTGTTATTTTTCAGTCTGCCGATGAACTTTTTGACCATTTGCTTAGATATTGGGCAGAAAAGAAATAAAAAACTTGACAGCAAATTTATCATTTATATATATATGCCAATAGGTTAGCAAAAATTCCTGTATAAAGTATGGGAATTGCATTGCCGATAAGTTAAGATAGGGAATAAACCAATAAGTTTGGTGGAAAAAATGATGAGACTTATTGAAAGAGGAATGGTTTTTTTCATATCCGGGGTGATGCTTATGTCATGTACAAAGCCGGGTTTTGAAAGACCATCAGAGGAAACTTCAAATGCCGTCGCAGTATTGAATGAAGATGCGGTTGGTGCGGATGGCGACAGCGATGAAGTCATCATAGAACTCGATAGATTAAGTCAAACTCCAATATTGAGTTCTGATTCTGCTGTTTCTGAGGAGGATGGGGCGGAAGCCATAAATGACTATGTATGGCAACAGCTTAGTATGGCTACGGAGTATTGTGATATGGGGGTTTTGGCGAATAGGGAAACGGCTTGGGAAGAAGCGGAATATTATTTTGAGAAATCACTGGCAATTTTGGGTGATCTTGATATTGATACTGAAGCTGACTCTCTATCTGAAGAAGCGGTTAGGTACAACCGTACACTCGCGGAAGTCGTTGCCAATTACAAAACAACCTTGGTTTCTTTGGGGCGATTACCGAGCGATGTGTCGCCGGATGTGCTTATTGCCCGTTTTTCCGAAATCAATCATATTAAAGTTGATTCCAGCGAATTCAAGCGATTGGAATCTTATGCACAGGAGCAGGTTACTTATAATATTCCGCTGGTCTTCAATGACCGCGTCAAAGAGTGCATTTTATTCTATCAAACGGTAGCGCGGGATGCCTTTGTAAGATTTATGGGGCGTTCGACCAAGTATCTACCCATGATTTATAAAATATTCCAGGAATATGGTCTTCCCACTGATATCGCCTTTCTTGCTATTGTTGAATCCGGATATAATCCGCATGCCTATTCATGGGCAAGGGCGATGGGTATGTGGCAATTTATTGCCTCGACCGGCAGGATGTATGATATGGAAAGAACCTGGTGGTATGATGAAAGAAAGGATCCCGTCAAGTCAACTCATGCGGCGGCGCGTTTCTTGAAAGATCTATATAATGAATTCGGAAGTTGGGAACTGGCCCTTGCGGCATATAATGGCGGCCCACAGAGAATAAGAAATGAAACCAAAAAGCAGAAAACCAATGATTTTTGGAAATTAAAATTGAAAAAGGAGACGATGGGTTATATTCCATTTTTTATGGCCGCAACCATGATAAGCAAGGACCCGGCAAGGTTTGGATTTACCGATGTTATTTATGAACCGGAGTGGGCCTACGATGAAGTCAGGATTGAAAAAAGTGTCGATTTGAAAACAGTCGCGCATGGTTTGGGATGTTCGTTGTCTTCATTGCAGGAGATTAATCCTGAATTACTACGAACATCTACCCCGCCCAATTTAAAGCATTATAATCTTCGGATTCCCAAGGGGTCAAAAGAGGTATTTTGGACAATCTATGAGGAGCTTCCAATTGCCAAGCAAACAAATTATTCTCAGCATAAAGTGCGCAAAGGCGAAACTGTTGCCTCAATAGCAAAAAAGTATGGTGTCTCTGAATACGCCATTCTTGAAGCCAATCGATTATCACGTCGCACAAAATTATCTATCGGCAAATCGCTGATAATTCCAGGGCCGTCTGAAAAAGAGTATGCATCAAAGAATGACCGCTCTTATGATTCTGATGGAGATGTTTATATCGTCCGCAAGGGAGATACGGTATCAGATATCGCTAAGTCATTTGGAACGACCGCGGCAGAGATAAGATTATTAAATAGCCTCGGCAGGCAATCGAAAATAGTGGTCGGCCAGCGCCTCAAAATAAGGCCGAGTGGTTCGGGGAGCAAGGCAAGCACGGGAACAAAAAAATCCGGTAGTAATACTTATGTTGTTAGAAACGGCGATACCCTATGGGATATTGCCCGCAAATTTGGATTGACTCTTAATAATTTGCTTCAAATGAATAATCTGAACACCAGAAGCCGAATATATCCTGGGCAGAAGTTGTTAATTTCTGCCATTGATTCTAATAATGATAAGCCGATCTATGCCAAGGATGCCGATTATCAGCAATTTGGGAAACATAGTAATCAATCAAGGTTGCTGACATTTTAAGAGGTTATGGCTAAGAAGAGAGATATAGTAATAGGCCTTTTGATTGGATTCTCTTTTCTGGTCACTTTCCTGTTTTTCGCCCTAATGTTCTATGGTTCATTTGCGGCAGAGGATGGGATATCGCTATTAAGCGGCGGCTCAAAAGTGGCGGTGGTAGAAATCAACGGCATAATTGATGAATCAGAAACGGCCGTCAAACAGCTAAAAAAATGGGGCAAATTATCAAACATAAAAGCCATTGTTGTCCATATTGATTCGCCCGGAGGAGCGGTAGCTCCATCGCAAGAAATTCACGATGAAATAATTCGAATTAGGAACGAGGAAGATAAGGTTGTGGTGGCATCGATGTCATCAATGGCGGCATCCGGCGGGTATTATATTGCCTGTGCGGCGGAAAAAATAATGGCCAATCCGGGCACTCTGACAGGTTCAATCGGGGTAATTATACAATTCTATTCGGCCGGCAAGTTGATGGAAAAAATTGGCATCGAAACCGAGAAAGTCAAATCCGGCGAGTTAAAGGATGTGGGCTCTTTTGATAGAAAATTAACTGACAATGAGCGGATGATGTTATCGGCCGTGATAATGGATACTTATGAGCAATTTGTTGAAGCGGTTGCCGATGGGCGGGGACTTGATAAGAAGAAAGTATATAAACTTGCCGATGGTTCTATTTTTACGGGAAGGCAGGCTCTTGGACTTGGCCTGGTTGATACATTGGGCGGATTTGAGGATGCCATCCGGTTTGCGGCCGATTTGGCTGGCTTAACGGGGGAACCAATCATAATAAAAGAAGAAAAACCAAAACCGGGAATATGGGATCTTATTGGCTCAACAGTTGGTAATGTAAAGGAAATGACAAAATTGGACTTCGGCGGGCCGAAGGTAATGTATTTATATTGATATGTATTAAAAATCTATTGCTTTTAATTCAAAAATCAATTAAATAACACGGTTTCCATCAATGGCTTAAAGGGGAAATATCATAAGGAAATTAGCTTGAAGGAACATTGAATAAAATAGAAAGAAGATGAAAATAAATAAACTATCAAGATATCGAGGGAGGATGTAATGACCAAGGCTGACCTTGTAGAAAAAGTCGCCGAAAGAACTGGTCTAACCAGGACAGATGTTGCTGTCGTGGTTGATGCCTTTTTGGAAACGGTCAAGAAGGCGATGGAGGGAGGTAACAACATCGAAATAAGAGGGTTTGGCACCTTTAAAGTGAAAATACGCAAATCTCGAAAGGCGAGAAATCCTCGGACTGGAGATGTTGTCCCTGTACCCGGCCGAAAAGTACCAGTTTTTAAACCCTCAAATGAATTCAAGAACTTGATAATCAAACTGCCGGTCTGATGTGGATCGTCAATGCGGAGGATGAATGCCAAGCGGTAAAAAAAGAAAACGCCAGAAAATTAAAACTCATAAACGTAAAAAACGTAGAAGAGCGGATCGCCACAAAAAGAAAATAAGATAGTACTATTGCCTTTTTTGCCTGGCAAAATTCTCGCGGGGAAAATCATTCCATTAATTTGGAATGATTTTCCTTTTATTTTACTCTCATATATTCCTTAATTATTTTCGCTCTTATATCCCTTTGACCTAAGAGCGGTTGCATGATGTCCATAAAATATTATCTGCCAATAACAAGGGCATAACAGTTGCATCTGCAAATGATTGATGATTTGCTGTCAAATCCGATATCGGGCGTGCATTGCACTTTTGTTATTATTTGTCCTACTTACTTATAGTGAATCCAAAGCCACCGACAAATATGATATTTTGGTAAATGATGATTATTCAGGTTTGGAGCAACTATCGCCGCGGGTTGCCGTGGGACATTCGGGCGATTTTGTGGTTGTCTGGGTCGATAAGAGAAATGGCCAAAATGATATTTACAGCCAATGGTTTGACTCAACCGGTCGGGCGATAGAAACCAATCTTCAAGTAAATGACAATGATAATTCCGTGCCTCAATTTGAGCCAGTTGTTGCGGGAAATAATTCCAATCAATTTGCGGCAGTTTGGAAGGATTATCGAAATGGTTCATATCCATTTCAGCCGGATATTTATTTCTCCCGAATTGATACTCTTCAATCATACAATGATTTAAATGTGACTACTGAACCGCCTGATTCAATCAAGGAATCTCCGGATATAGCTCTCTTCCCCAATGGCTCATCAATTGTAGTTTGGTCGGATTATAGAAATCGAAATTGGGACATATATGGCCAGAAGCTTGATATCAACGGCAATTTGGTCGGCAAAAATTTTAAGATTAATAACGAGGCCGGAACCTTTCAACAACACTCACCAAAAGTAGCGACATTTCATGATGGCGGCTTTATTGTTGTCTGGTATGATAATAGGTATGGAAACGATGATATTTTTGGGCAAATATATGACGCCTCCGGCAATGCGGTTGGAACCAATACTAAATTAAGTGATGATTTGGGGACGACCCGACAGGCTTTTCCATCAGTTGCAACTGATGGAGATAAGGGAATTTTTGTGGGATGGGTCGATTGGCGGAATGGAGTTTATCCCCAGAATCCGGATATTTATTTTCAGAGACTGGATAGTAGCGCCAATATTATAGGTCCAGCCATGAGGGTAAATCTTGATGGCGGTTCGACAGCTCAAAGGGAGGTGTCAATTTGCGGCGATTGGATTGGAAATGTGGCTTTTGTGTGGGCCGATTCATCGTCCGGGCAGTGGGATGTAATGGCACAAATTATTGATCATTCGGGGCAATTGGTTGGAAGCAATTTCAGAGTACATCAGGTGCAGACCGGACGACAGCTTCAGCCTGATGTCGAAACGGATGATTATAAGCTGTATTTTACATGGGCGGATTCACGCTCAGGTAATTTTGATATTTATGTTACTATCTACCAGTACAATGAACCGGAACTCCTCGTCGAGCCAACCGAAGTAAATTTTACCATGGAACTGGCAGGGGCTCTGCCTTCTCAACAGCAAGTAATAATTGAAAATGCCGGATTAAGCCCAATTCAATGGTCAGCCTCGCCGACAGCAGAATGGATATCATTATCGCCAGCGGTTGGCGTTACTCCGGATACCATACTTGTGTCTATTAATGATGGATCATTGCCTTATGGGGATCACTATGCGGGGCTCAAACTTATCAATCTTGATAATCATGATTCATCTTTAGCCTTACCTGTAAAATTGTCGGTTACGGCGCCATTTCTTGATATTGTCCCTGATTCTCTTAATTTCCGGGTTTTTGCGGCAATGGGAAATCCCATTCCGCAGATGATTCAAATCAATAATATCGGTACCGGAACATTGACATGGCTGGCGACCGAAAATGCCTTATGGTTCGAAATAGATAAATCCTCGGGAAATCAATCCGAACAAGTTGTCGTGACGGTAGATATTGGGGGGCTGTTGTACGGCCATTACTATGAACCGCTGATTATCAATTCCGCAGAGGCAGTCAATTCACCTGAAACGGCGATAGTCCATCTTGAATTGGTGGGAAATATCCCATTCCTAATAGCCTATCCGGATTCATTCCATTATGATGCCAAACAGGGGGAGATATTAAACGGTGCAATTCAAATCCTGAATACGGGCGATGGGGCGCTGAATTGGCATGCAGATGCAATGGATGACTGGGTCAGCCTGCAAAGCAGTTCCGGTTCTGACAATGATTTAATCAATTTCTCCCTTTATACTTCAGGATTGATGGTAGGGAACCATTACACGGGAATTATCATTTACGATTCCATGGCCTTCAATGAATCGGTTATGGTATTAATTGATATCTCTTTATCTCCGCCGGATGCCATAATTAAGCCCGATACGATAATCATAGGAAATTCCGAAATTTTTTCCGGACAGATGGCGGCAATTCCGATAGAGATAACTCTTGTTTCGCCAAGCAAAGGGGGATATATTCCATTAGAGTGCGATACAAATATCATAAGAATGGATTCAATTGTATTAAATTCATCGGCATTCCCGGGGTTTATTGAGATTTCGAAAAGAATAATTAGCGGGCAGAATGGCGAGATAGGGTTTAGAGTTCAACCAATCTTTATAAATGACAGCAGTATTTCGCAGGGAAAATATAATATTGGTTCTTTATATTTTTCATCGACTCTAATGGCGGGAGAGTCAGTCATTGATACATCGAATTTCGACAGCTCAGGAATTTATCTATTGGATACCGCTCTTGCCAAACATATTCCGATATTTCATTCAGGATTGGCAAAAGTAAATGCTCCTCCGGCGCTAATTCCCGATACATTAAAATTCAAAGATATCCAGACTTCTGTCAATCTAAATGCGGTTATGCCAATAACAATCAGGCTTTCTCAAGCGCGGCTTGGGGGATATATCCCATTTCAATATGATGATAATTTTCTTAAGTTGGACTCGATAAAACTTAATAATTCGGGATTTCCTTCTTTTGTAGAATTCAGTTCGGGAATTGGTATGAATGGAATAGGCGAGATAGAATTTTATGTTCAGCAGCCAATTAGTCAAAAAATATCTGCGGGCAATTATGATATTGGCAGTCTTTATTTCACTACCGGTAGCGAACCGGCAATAATAGAAATTGATACATCTCACTCCGACAGTTCGAGCATATATATTATTGACACTACCGGCGATAAGATTATTCCCATTGTATCATCAGGAAATTTGGTAATTGACAGGACAACCGGATGGGAACAATCGGAGTTTAACGAATTAATTCCCCAAAACATCGGACTTAATCAAAATTCTCCAAATCCATTTAACTCTAATACTTCAATTGATATATTTTTGCCGCATAGCATGAAAATTTCGCTGGAAATTTATAATCTTCTTGGCCAACGGGTGGCAATTTTGTTTCAGGGGGATTTGCCCGGTGGGTATTCAAGAATGAATTGGGATGGGATGATGTTGGATTCACGCCCGGCGCCAAGCGGTATCTATTTCTATTGTCTTACCGTAAATGGGACGACATTGACCAGAAAAATGGCACTTTTGAAATAGGCCAATTTAGGCAAGAATAATTTCATATCAGATAAGATATATTCGCACCTTAAAGCGAAACTTTTCAACGCAAAATCCGTCAAACCTTTAGAGAAAAAAGAGTTATGCCAAGGGAGTCTGGTATGAAAAGATTTATATTTCTAATATCATCAATGCTATTGATGCTTTTTCAATCCGCCTCGGCTGACCCGGGACAGCTATATGGAAGAATTTATACCACAGATAAGGAAATGCTCGAGGGATTCATAAGATGGGATAAGAATGAAGCATCATGGGATGATATTTTGGATGGTTATAAAGAATTGGACAGGAATAGATCCAAAAAATATAGGGTTGATGACGATGAAGAGCGAACCCATAGAGTCAGAATCCTTGGGATAACGGTCTATGAGGAAAATAATAATTTTGAATGGACATGGAATGGCGAGGCGCAATCAGGAATAAGAATTGGACATATTCAAACCATAATCCCCGATGGAAAGGATAATGCAATCTTAATTCTGAAATCGGGCGAAAAAGTGGAATTAAAAAACAGCTCCACTGATTTGGGGGAAGGGATTCGTGAACTGCTTATAGATGATATCAAAGAAGGAATAACAGAATTGTATTGGGAGGATATTGATAAAGTCGAATTTCTACCGACTCCAAAAGGGGAATCCAAGTTTGGAACAAGGCTTTTTGGTACGGTAACATCGCGGCGAGGCGAATCTTACACCGGATTTGTATGTTGGGATATGGATGAAATGTATGATACCGATATTCTTGATGGCCGTGATCGCTCGCATAACCGAAAAATCGAATTTGGCAAGATTAAATCAATTGAAAGTCTTTCATCCAGCTCATCATTGGTTACATTAAAAGATGGCCGTGAGCTCAGATTGGATGAATCTAATGATATTGACAGTGGTAATAGGGGGATTGTCATTTCTGATCCGCTGTTTGGCCGCGTGATCATACCATGGGATGAATTTGATTTTATTCAATTTCAGGATCCTCCACAAGGTCTCCCCTATGACAAGTTTGACGGTGGGGAAAGATTGCATGGTACGGTCTATACCGAAGAAGATGAGAAATATGTCGGAAATATTAAATGGGATGATGACGAGGAATTCACTTGGGAGATGCTTGATGGTAATATCGATGATGTTGAATTTGATATTGAATTCGGAGCCATAAGAGCAATTGAAAAGATATCTTCACGAACAAGCAGGGTGGAGTTGAAGGACGGCAGAATACTAAAATTAAAGGGTTCCAATGATATCAATAGCGAGAACAAGGGAATATTTATTCAGACCGATAAAGGAAAAGTTGAGATAGATTGGAGCGAATTCGCCAAGGTTGAATTTACCAATTAAATTATTCTTTTAAATATAGATTCATTACTACATTCTTGGTTTTATTCCCAATGGGCGGTCTTCTCCGGTAACCGCCCTAAATTATTTTTGTACATATTTTTTCCGAAAAGAACATGCCCTCACAGGTCAACCCCCCAAGCCTTTGTGAGTGGTTTCAACACTTATTCTTGTGGCCGACTTTCCGGAAAGTCGGCTTTTCTGCGCCGGCAGGAGTTTCAAGACTGTTTCGTCTCTCCTGCCGGAATAGAAAGCCAGACCCAGTGTGTCCCAAATCTGGAAAAAGTGATTGACAATAATGCGGCTGAAGAGCATCCATGTATTAGGATATTAATAAACTTTACTGCAGGTCAGGTTTCCGAAATCCCGATGATAATCGGGATAAGAAACCCGACATGTATGGTTGAAGAGCAATCATGTATCAAGATATGGATGAACAGATAGAAGTCGTGGCGGTGTTCGAAAGCCACAAAATGAAACCGGCGCGGTTTCGCTGGAATGGACGGGTCTATAAAATCAGCGAAGTCACCGGCGATTGGAAAACCAATGTCGGTGCCTATAAAGTGCATCATTTCGCCGTGGTGGATACCTCGTCAAATTTTTTCCAACTTACCTACGACGAGCGCCGGATAAGCTGGATGATAAGCAAGATATGGGTGGAATAGACCGGACAAAAGGTTGGCCAAAGGTTATTTTGCATGTCGATATGGATGCCTTCTTTGCCGCTTTCGAGATCCGCAATGATCCTCACCTGAAAGGGAAGCCTGTCATAGTGGGTGGCGACACGCAGTTCAGAAGTGTGGTTTCCACCTGTTCTTACGAAGCAAGAAAATTCGGCGTTAAATCAGGAATGCCGATGGCGCAGGCAAAAAGGTTATGCCCTGAAGCTATAATTATTTCAGGTAATCTGAGTGGGTATGTGTACACTTCGGCCAAATTGCAGATGATTTTCGGGAATTATTCTCCGATAGTTGAGCCATTTTCAGTTGACGAAGCTTTCCTTGATATCACCGGATGCCATAGAATATTCGGGACTGTGGAAAATCTGGTGATGAAAATGAAGGAAGACATAAAAAAGGAATTGTCATTAACCTGCTCGATCGGTATTTCTCCGAATAAACTTTTGGCAAAGATGGCATCAGGGGAGAATAAGCCGGACGGAATGACTATTATGGACAAAGAAGATTTTATCAAGATGTTTTATCATCGTCAGGTTGATGCTCTTTGGGGAGTTGGTGAGGCCTCAAAAAAGGCATTAAATAAAAAGGGAATATATACAGTGGGAGATATGGCCGCTCGAGACGAAAAAGAACTGCAAAGATATTTCGGACAGAACGGATTGGCGTTAAGCGAAAATTCACGCGGCGATGATCCTTCTGAAGTATATTCAATTGATACTTTGCCGCTTGAAAAATCGATGTCTCACGAAACCACGCTCGAGGTTGATTTATCTGAAATTGATAAAATCTATTCTACCCTTCTATGGCTTTCAGATAAGGTAGCCAGAAGGTTGAGAAAGGATAATTTCTGCGGGAGGACCATTTCGGTTAAGATTCGCTCATCAGATTTTAAGACCATAACCAGAGATAAAACATTGAAATATCCTACCGACCAATGCAGGATTATATTTGAAACGGCAAAAAAGCTTATGCCGAAAGAATATGGACCAAATATCAAAGTAAGATTGCTCGGAGTAAGGGTTTCGCATCTTGAGAAAAATATGGATAATCCCCAGTTATTTTTGATAAATAATCAAGAGTTGGAAAGTATGTCGAAATGCAGTAAGGCGATGGATGAAATTAGGGATAAATTCGGCGAATCGGTAATCAAGTTGGCGGGCGCTCAAATTTAATTTTCCTCATTTGTACTGTGACGGCAATTGCGCGGTGGCGACGTACTATTGAATACCAAAGACAAAGGTCACCGGATTGATGTGTCAATTATGGTTGCATGCGGAGGGTACCCAATAATGGCAAATCACTCGACTGGTTTCCGAAAAATGGCAGGGAATTTAGTTTGATTGCGCGCAATCTTTTCTGAGCCATTTCAACGTATTCCTTATTGATATCTATCCCAATATATTTAAAACCAAGTTTTTTTGCGGCAATCGCAGTCGTCCCGCTGCCGATAAATGGATCTAATACTATTGTATCTTCTGAGAAACCTGAAAGCATTAGAAGATATTCGCATATTTTCAAGGGTTTCACGGTTTTATGATTATTCGATTCTCCTTTTTCCTTTTTTGATGGTTTATCGATTAGAAAATATTTGTCGATCAATTCTTCGAAATGTTCTATTGCCATAACATTGGAGGGAAACATATTCTTCCCAATTCTTACATTTGTATTAACCAACCCCACGCCATGAGTAATGACATTATGCAAAAATGTCCCATCATATTTTTTTTGAGCCATTACAATCGGCTCAAAACACGATTTGATCTGTGGAGTTTTCCAACCGCTTAACTTTTGTTTCAGCTTCGCTTTGTCTTCTTTGGATATAGATAGTTTATCGATAAAATGGTTCAGAGACATAGCCTTGACCTGATTTTGCGTATATAGCCATATAAAACAATCTCTGATCAGAAAATCTGCATCATCTATAGCAGAAGCCATCCTATGATAAAGACGGGGGGAGGAGAAGGAAAAGAAAAATCCTCCGGGTTTTAGCACTCGGTTAATTTTTTTGGATACATTGAAGTACCACTTGTAAAACCGTCGGCCTTGTTCGGGATCGAATTTCATTCCAGCTGGCAGTGATTTAATAGCATAGTGATTTTTGGTGTTTGAAACCACTTTGTGATCCCAGTTATCATCCATTTTATCCAAAAAATATGGCGGATCGGTTAGGACTATATCAATTGTTCCTGGGTCGATTTTGTCGAGGATTTCGATTGCATCCCCAAGCACAATTTTATTTTCGAATTCGTTTATCTTATTCATTTTTTGCAAACGGATTTATCCCGTATCTCAATACGTGCTGATAATTTGGCATATTTTTCAGTCATGTCAACCACAAATTCTAATTAATTTTTTTCTTTTAATATTTCGCCGACAATTCATTAAAGATTTTGGACTTTTGCCCTTTATTCCCTTGACTTCACCTTTATGAAATCATTATTCAAATATAAAATATTATTAATTTCGCAAGGGCTTGATTTATCAAGCCCCAAAAAAACGGGTTTGATAAATCAAACCACTATAACGATAAAATTTATTTTGGAATGCTTAAACTCACCGCCCAAAATCTTGCTAAACGATTCGGCCCCAGACGGGTCTTCGAAAATATTAGCTTCACCCTCGAACTCGGGCAATCGATCGCCATTGTTGGCCCCAATGGCTCCGGCAAATCAACCTTGTTAAGGCTCATTATCGGTTTCAGTATACCGTCAAAGGGAAAAGTAATCTTTTCCGAAAATGGCAAACCGCTCGATTTCGATAATTACCGCAAGAAACTGGCTTTGGTTTCGCCTTATCTTGCTATGTATAGTTCCCTCACCGCCCGTGAAAACCTCCGTTTTCTTGCGAAAGTCAATGGCGATTTAATCTCCAATATTGAGATCGAGACTGCTCTGGCTCGGGTCGGGCTTGAGGGGAGAGGTGATGATTTTGTTTCGGCCTATTCGTCAGGGATGCTTCAACGCTTGAAATATGCCGCCGCCATAATAAAAAGGCCGGAAATATTTCTGCTCGATGAACCAACATCCAACCTCGATGAATCAGGGGAAAAGATTATTGTCGATTTGATAAATCAACACCGAAAAAAATCCATAATAATCATCGCCACCAATGAAAAAGAGGAGTATTCGCTTGCCGAATCAGTCTGTCAGCTGGGTGGCTAAAGTCTTTGCCGTTGCCCAAAAGGATATTGTTTCCGAATTCCGGACCCGATATGCGCTCAATGCCATATTGATGTTTGCTCTGGTTACTTTGACAGTAATCTCATTTGCAATCGGCGCCCTTGATGTCTCCAAAGAAATCCTGGCCTCTCTTTTCTGGATAGTGCAG